>NZ_KV806591.1:0-63733 GCF_001811765.1 Streptococcus sp. HMSC076H09
TGAACTAGGATTTTAGTTTCGCAGGAAGTCTATTGTATTGGGACCAACGGTTCGTATTTTTGATACCCTAACAGAGTCTTTAGGCTCTTATTTACAAAATTTCTTTGGAATGAGCTTTCGTGCAGCTGCTTTTGACAATACTAAACGTTCTTGGATTGATAATTGGACGATTTTTTATTGGGCGTGGTGGATTTCCTGGTCTCCTTTTGTTGGAGTTTTCATCGCTCGTATTTCTAAAGGGCGTAGCATTCGGGAGTTTTTAACGGTAGTTCTTTTAATACCGACATTATTGAGTTTTGTATGGTTTGCAGCATTTGGCACATTATCAACTCAGGTACAACAACTGGGTATTAATTTGACAAAGTTTGCAACAGAGGAAGTATTGTTTGCTACTTTTAATCACTACACTTTAGGTTGGCTTTTATCCACTATTGCTATCATTTTAATTTTTTCATTTTTTATTACATCAGCAGATTCTGCAACGTACGTTTTGGCTATGTTGACAGAAGATGGTAATTTAAATCCAAAAAATCGAACTAAAGTAATTTGGGGGCTAGTGTTGGCAGTGATTGCTATTGTCTTACTCTTGTCTGGTGGTCTGTTAGCGCTGCAGAACGTTTTAATTATTGTCGCTCTGCCATTTTCATTCGTAATGATTTTGATGATGCTAGCGCTATTAGTGGAGCTTTTCCATGAGAAAAAAGAAATGGGCTTATCGATTTCTCCAGATCGTTATCCACGTAAAAATGAACCATTTAAATCTTATGAAGAATAAAAAGAAGCCAGAAGGCTTCTTTTTATTGGTTAATCGTTTTGATCAAATCATCATCGCTAGTAGTTGGTAAGATACGAACTCGATTAAGAGAAAGCAAACCGTTATCTTTTGTTGCAACTCCTTCGTTTGTTGTAAGCCCTAGTTTATAATATTGACTAGCAATATCCAAAGTTGTAGGATTGTAGCGTCCTGATGGATAAGCAATCGCAAGAGTATCTTGAGAGAGTTTTTGATCTAAAAACAGTTTTGATAGTGTCATTTCTTGGGTTTGTAGTTCTGGAGTTAAGAGAGAAAGATTGGGGTGAGTAACCGTATGTCCTTGGAATGACATGCCGTTTTGCTTCATTTCTAGCATTTGTTGAACGTTGAGGTTAGATTCTCGTCCTTCTTGAACAAAGCCAGTGATGATATTATTAGTGGCTTTAACCTTGTACTTTTTGAGTATAGGGTATGCCTTAGTGTAGAAATCGGCATTTCCATCATCAAAAGTAATCCAAATGACTTTTTTTTCAGGTAAAGCATTTTCGTTTAGTGCACGATATGCCTCGTTAGGGGCTAAGAAGTAATATCCTTCCTTTTTGAGACGTTTTATATGACTTTCAAAAATGTCAGGTGCCACAATTAAGTTAGCACTGGCGGCTTCAGAAGGGTCCATAACATGAACAGCATGGTACATTAAAATGGGTATTTTAACAGGAGTCTTTTGCTTAACCCATTTCTTTTTTTTGATAGATGTGACAATTTTTCGATGACTAGAGGCGTTCGTTTTTGTTTTTATTTCTTGCTTTGAACGATTGTTGAAGAATAGAAATATGCCGATTAAAGCTATTAACAAAAAAAAGACAGAAGCAATAGCTAACCATGGGGAACGTTTTCGTGGTTTACGATGACTAGTAGGTGTGTGTGCCATTTATTTCTCCTTAACTTTTAAAGTACTTTTATTGTATCATCTTTTCTGAAATAATATTCTCTTTTTAAGAACTTTCATAGGACAAGACGCGTTTACCCTATAAAAAATATTGGTAATTTGTTATAATATAGCCAATGTTTGTCTTGAAGTTAGAGACAATTTCTAAGGAGAAATTCATGACTATTAAAATAGCTTTATTAGGTTTTGGAACGGTTGCTAAGGGTATTCCATATTTGCTAAAAGAAAATCAACATAAGCTACTTTCTTTAGAAGGCGAAGATATTGTGATTGATAAAGTATTAGTAAGAGATAATGAAAGCCGCCAGCGTTTCATCAATCAGGGATTTACTTATAACTTTGTGACAGAGATAAATACTATTCTTCAAGATCCACAAATTGATATTGTAGTGGAATTAATGGGGGGGATTGAGCCAGCTAAAACTTATTTGAGTCAAGCATTAGGATTTGGTAAACATATTGTGACAGCCAATAAAGATCTCATTGCTTTACACGGAAAAGAGTTGATGGATTTAGCAGACGCTAGAGGTCTAGCTTTATTCTATGAGGGAGCAGTTGCTGGAGGCATTCCTATTTTAAGGACCCTATCGCATTCGTTTGCCTCAGATAAAATGACACGTTTATTAGGAATTCTCAACGGTACCTCCAATTTCATGTTAACAAAAATGTTTGAAGAGGGATGGTCTTATGAACAAGCTCTAAAAAAGGCACAAGAGTTAGGTTATGCCGAAAGTGATCCTACAAATGATGTTGAAGGTATTGATACTGCCTACAAAGCCACTATCTTAAGTCAATTTGGATTTGGTATGCCTATTGATTTTGATGATGTTAATTATAAGGGGATTTCTAGTATTCGCTCAGAGGACGTTGAAGTAGCTCAGGAGATGGGCTTTGCCATTAAGTTGGTAGCTGATCTTCGTGAAACTCCAACTGGTATAAGTGTAGACGTTTCTCCGACACTAATTTCTCAAGAGCATCCCTTAGCTGCAGTTAATCATGTGATGAATGCAGTATTCATTGAATCAATAGGGATTGGTCAGTCTCTTTTTTATGGACCAGGTGCGGGACAAAATCCAACAGCAACCTCTGTTTTAGCCGATATCATCGATATTAGTCGTAGTATTCGATCACAGATAAAAATTAAGCCTATGAATACTTATCATTGTCCGTGTAGGTTGTCAATGCAGTCTGATATCTTCAATGAGTACTATCTAGCTATTTCTTTGAGAAATGCTGAAGATAGTGATACACTTGGAAGGTACTTTGAGCAAGAAAATATAGGTTTGAAAAATGTTATTGAAAAAGCATTGGATGATAAACAACAAGAAATCTATGTATTAACAGATGAAGTTAGCCAAGAGAAAATAACTCAATTTATTGAGGAGTTTCCTGAGAGTGGTGTCATTCAGTTAATCAATGTATTCAAAGTAATAGGAGGGTGAAATGAGGATAATTGTACCTGCAACTAGTGCGAATATTGGTCCAGGCTTTGATTCAATAGGAGTTGCGTTATCAAAGTATTTAAGCATTGAAGTATTAGAAGAAAGTACAGAGTGGTTAGTTGAACACAATTTAGTAAATATTCCAAAAGATCATACTAACCTCCTTATTCAAACAGCTTTGCATGTTAAGTCGGATTTGGCACCACACCGCTTAAAAATGTTTTCAGATATTCCTTTGGCCAGAGGTTTAGGTTCTTCTTCCTCTGTAATTGTTGCAGGAATAGAATTAGCCAATCAATTAGGAAATTTGGCTCTTTCTCAAAAAGAAAAATTAGAGATAGCTACCCGATTAGAAGGACATCCTGATAATGTAGCACCGGCCATTTTTGGTGATTTAGTTATTTCATCAATAGTGAAAAATGATATTAAAAGTTTGGAAGTGATGTTTCCAGATAGTTCCTTTATCGCTTTTATTCCAAATTATGAATTAAAAACAAGTGATAGTCGAAATGTACTACCTCAAAAATTGAGTTATGAGGATGCAGTTGCTTCAAGCAGCGTCGCTAATGTGATGGTTGCGTCGTTGTTGAAAGGTGATTTGGTAACTGCTGGATGGGCTATAGAAAGGGACCTCTTTCATGAAAGATATCGTCAACCTTTGGTGAAGGAATTTGGAGTTATAAAACAAATCAGCACTCAAAACGGTGCGTATGCTACTTATTTGTCTGGAGCAGGACCGACGGTAATGGTTCTGTGTTCGAAAGAAAAAGAACAACCAATTGTCACAGAGTTAAGTAAATTATGTTTAGATGGACAGATTCAAGTACTTAATATTGAGCGAAAAGGAGTGAGAGTTGAGAAAAGATAATTTAGGAATTATCCTTGGCTTGTCAGCCTATGTTTTATGGGGGCTTTTATCTCTTTATTGGAAATTATTATCTGGAATTGAAGCATATAGTACGTTTGCTTATAGGATTATATTCACTGTTTTAACTATGCTTATTTATATGCTCGTTTCGGGTAGAAAAACAGTCTATTTAAAAGACTTAAAAGGCTTAGTTAATAATAAAAAGTCATTTTGGACAATGTTTGTAGCCAGTATTTTAATTTCAATTAATTGGTTGGTCTATATTTTTGCAGTCACGCATGGTCACGCTACTGAGGCAAGTCTTGGTTATTATATGATGCCGATTATTTCAATTTTGTTGTCGGTCCTTGTTTTACGTGAACACCTGGCAAGAGTAGTTAGCCTTGCAATTTTGATTGCAATCATGGGAGTTGGAATTTTAGTTTATCAAACTGGTCATTTTCCTTTAATTTCACTAACTCTAGCGCTTTCTTTTGGTTTTTATGGGTTATTAAAAAAATCAATTTCTTTATCTAGCGATTTTTCGATGCTGGTAGAAAGTAGTTTTATTGCTCCGTTTGCACTCATTTATATAGTGTTTTTCGCCAAAGATTTTTTAACTGATTATAATATATTACAATTAGTTTTACTCTCACTTTCAGGAATCATTACAGCAGTTCCTCTTTTATTATTTGCAGAAGCCATTAAGAGGGCTCCTCTAAATATTATCGGTTTTATCCAATACATCAATCCAACCATCCAATTATTGCTAGCATTGTTTATTTTTAAAGAAACTATCGTTAGTGGGGAGGTAATAGGTTTTATTTTTATCTGGCTTGCTATTTTAGTTTTTAGTATTGGACAAGTACATACGATGTTAAAGAAAGGTAAATAAGATGACTTATCAAGAAGCGCTAGAATGGATTCATAGCAAATTAGCTTTTGGTATTAAACCAGGTTTGGAACGTATGAGATGGATGCTAGAGCAGTTAGGAAACCCTCAAAACAACCTATCTGCCATTCATGTTGTTGGAACGAATGGTAAAGGATCAACAACTAGTTATTTACAACATATTTTTACAAATTCTGGTTATCAAGTTGGAACATTTACATCACCATATATTGTTGACTTTAGAGAGCGTATTAGCATTGATGGTCAAATGATTCCAGAGTCTGATTTTATCAAACTTGTTGAAACTGTTCGTCCAGTTGTTGAACGGTTGCACCTTGAGACCAACCTAGAACCAGCTACAGAATTTGAAGTTATAACAGTTTTGATGTTCTATTATTTTGGCAATAGCTGTCCAGTTGATATCGTCATTATTGAGGCTGGAATGGGCGGTTATTATGATTCTACCAACATGTTCAAGGCTTTAGCGGTTACTTGTCCGTCAATTGGATTAGATCATCAGGAGGTTTTAGGACGAACTTATGTAGATATAGCTGAACAAAAAGTAGGTGTTTTAAAAAAAGGAGTTCCATTCGTATATGCTAATGATCGTCAGGATGTTGAAGAAGTCTTTCAAATAAAAGCCAAGGAAACCCACAGCCAGACTTATCGTTTACACAATGACTTTTATATAAAAGAAGAGGAAAATTATTTTAACTATATAGGTCCTCAAGCAAATATTGATCATATTCAGTTGCAAATGCCGGGACATCACCAAGTTTCCAATGCTAGCATAGCTATAACTACCAGTTTATTATTAAGAGACAAATATCCAAAGTTAACCCTACAGACCATTAAAGATGGGCTTGAAATGACAAAATGGGTAGGCCGTACAGAATTAATCTTTCCAAATGTAATGATTGATGGCGCTCATAATAATGAAAGTGTCGATGCTCTCGTTCAAGTTATAAAAAAATATCAGCAGAAAAACGTGCATATTCTATTTGCTGCAATTAATACTAAACCGATAGAGAGTATGTTAGAATCATTGTCTAGTATCGCTCCGGTTTCGGTTACTAGCTTTGATTACCCTAAATCAATAAACTTAGACAAATATCCTAAAGCGTACACTAGAGTTAGTGATTGGAAGAAATGGCTACATGATATAAATCTGACATCAGATAAAGATTTCTATGTGATTACTGGCTCCCTTTATTTTATTTCTCAAGTTCGTCAGGAACTACTATTAATCAAAACTACAACAACTTAAAAAGGATAGGATAAATTAATGCCCAATCAAGAAAAAATGGAAAAAGCTATTTATCAATTTTTAGAGGCTTTAGGAGAAAATCCTGATCGAGAAGGATTGAAAGATACACCGAAGCGTGTGGCAAAAATGTATATAGAAATGTTCTCAGGACTTAATCAAGATCCAAAGGAGCAATTCACTGCAGTCTTTTCTGAAAATCATGAAGAGGTTGTGATTGTCAAGGATATTCCATTCTATTCCATGTGTGAACATCATTTGGTTCCTTTTTATGGTAAAGCTCATATTGCTTATTTACCAAACGATGGACGTGTTACTGGACTTAGTAAGCTTGCACGTGCAGTTGAAGTGGCGAGTAAGCGTCCTCAACTTCAGGAACGTTTAACAGCACAAGTTGCACAAGCTTTAGAGGATGCTTTGGCGCCTAAAGGTATTTTTGTTATGATAGAAGCAGAGCATATGTGTATGACAATGCGTGGCATTAAAAAACCAGGAAGTAAGACGATTACAACGGTAGCTCGTGGTTTATACAAGGACGATCGATATGAAAGACAAGAAATTCTATCGCTAATACAAAAAGGATAAAAGATGAAAATAGGACAATATGATATTACAGGTAAAGCTTGTATCATGGGGATTTTAAATGTAACGCCTGATTCCTTCTCAGATGGTGGTTCTTATACCACAATTGATTCAGCTTTAAATCAAGTTGGTGAGATGCTTGAACAAGGGGTGGCAATTGTAGATATTGGGGGAGAATCAACGCGGCCAGGTGCAGTATTTGTGACTTCTGAAGAAGAAATTAAACGTGTAGTTCCAATGATTAAAGCTATTAGAGAGGTCTACCCTGATCTTTTGTTATCAATAGATACTTATAAAACAGAGGTAGCTCAAGCAGCCCTTGATGCAGGTGTACATATTTTAAATGACGTTTGGTCAGGTTTATATGATGGTAAAATGCTATCTTTAGCAGCAGAACGAAATGTTCCAATTATTTTGATGCATAACCAGGAAGAAGCTGTTTATCAAGATATCAAAAAAGAAGTTTGTGAATTCTTACTTGAAAGAGCAGATCATGCTTTAGAAGCAGGTGTTTCAAAGGATAATATTTGGATAGATCCTGGCTTTGGTTTTGCTAAAACAGAGGAGCAAAATTTAGAACTATTAAAAGGTTTGGAACAAGTGTGTGATTTAGGTTATCCTGTGTTATTTGGGATCTCTCGAAAACGTACTGTTAATTATCTTCTAGGTGGTAATAGGGAAGTAATTGAACGTGATATGGGGACTGCTGCTTTATCGGCATGGGCAATAGCAAAGGGGTGTCAGATTGTACGTGTTCACAATGTTGAAGTAAATAAGGACATTGTGACAGTAATTAGTCAGTTGGTGTAATATGGATAAGATTTATTTAAATAAATGTCGGTTTTATGGTTATCATGGTGCTTTTTCGGAAGAACAAACATTGGGGCAAGTTTTTCAAGTTGATGCTGTTCTATCACTTGATTTGGCAAAAGCATCACAAACTGATGATTTAATTGATACGGTTCATTATGGTGAAGTTTTTGACTGTATTAAAAATCATGTTGAAAACGAACAGTATCAATTAATAGAGAAATTAGCAGGTGTTATTGTTGAAGATATTTTCTTACAGTTTCATCCAGTACAAGCTATTACATTAAAGATTACAAAAGACAATCCACCAATTAATGGGCACTATGAATCAGTTGGAATTGAATTGGAGCGCAAGCGAGCATGACAACCGTTTACTTGAGTTTAGGTAGTAATATTGGTGATAGAGAAACTTTTCTGAAGCAGGCTCTCTTTTCAATTGATCATTTGCAAAAGACAAAAGTCGCGCAAATTTCCGCTATTTATGAAACAGCTGCTTGGGGGAATACTAACCAAGAAGATTTTTTTAATATATGTTGTCAGGTAGAGACAGACTTAGCACCTTTTGAATTATTGGATTATTGTCAAGAAATTGAAAAACGCTTAAAGCGCGTGAGACATGAGCACTGGGGTCCAAGGACAATAGATATTGATATCTTACTTTTTGGTAATCAAGTGATTAACCAAGAAGATTTAGTAGTACCCCATCCGTATATGACGAAGCGAGCATTTGTTCTAGTTCCGTTACTCGAAATAGCACCTCAACTAAGTTTACCTAATGGTTCTAAGCTAGAAGACTATCTCGAAAAATTGAATTTAGGAGAAGTTCATTATTTAAAACCAGTCGAATAGTCAGTTAGGATTTTAAAATTAAAATACACAGAAATTGTGATAATGTATCGTCAACAACCTATATTTTTGGTATAATAGAAATCGGTTTTATGCCGATTTTTTGTGTCTATAAAACACAATAAAACAGAATTGAGATAAAGGTTATGATTAAAACAATACAAAAAGAATTAGAAGGTCTCGATATTCGCTTTGATGAGCCTTTAAAGAAATATACTTATACTAAAGTAGGAGGACCTGCTGATTATCTTGCATTCCCAAGGAATCGCCTTGAACTATCGCGTATTGTTAAGTTTGCTAACAGTCAAAATATTCCTTGGATGGTTTTAGGAAATGCGAGTAATATTATCGTTAGAGATGGTGGTATCCGTGGTTTTGTTATCATGTTTGATAAACTGTCAACTGTTACAGTCAACGGTTATGTTATTGAAGCAGAAGCAGGAGCTAATCTCATTGAAACAACTCGTATTGCACGTTATCATAGCTTAACTGGCTTTGAATTTGCTTGCGGAATTCCTGGAAGTGTAGGTGGAGCAGTCTTTATGAATGCTGGCGCTTACGGTGGTGAAATTGCTCATATTTTATTGTCTGCACAAGTTTTGACACCACAGGGTGAACTTAAAACGATTGAAGCTAGGAATATGCAATTTGGTTATCGTCATTCTGTCATTCAAGAGAGTGGAGATATTGTTATATCAGCTAAGTTTGCCTTAAAACCAGGAGATCATCTCATGATTACTCAGGAAATGGATCGTTTAACCTATCTCCGTGAGCTGAAACAACCTTTAGAATACCCTTCTTGTGGTTCTGTGTTCAAACGTCCCCCAGGACATTTTGCAGGGCAACTCATTAGCGAAGCACATCTTAAAGGTCAACGTATTGGTGGAGTAGAGGTTAGCCAAAAACATGCTGGTTTTATGGTTAACATTGCAGAAGGTTCAGCTCAAGATTATGAAAATCTTATTGAACATGTTATTAACACCGTTGAATCAACTTCAGGTGTCCATTTGGAACCAGAAGTTCGTATTATCGGTGAGTCGCTATTATAAAGTAGTTTAGTACTTACTTTAGTCAGAAAAATGGAGGATTTATGAGAATTGACTAACCCAATCATTGCATTTAAAAATGTATCAAAGGTATTTGAAGACAGCAACACCGTTGTCTTAAAAGATATTAATTTTGAACTTGAAGAAGGTAAATTTTACACCTTATTAGGGGCCTCAGGAAGTGGTAAATCAACTATCTTAAATATTATTGCAGGTTTGCTAGAGGCGAGTACAGGCGATATTTACTTAGATGGGAAACGCATCAATGATGTTCCCACTAATAAACGGGATGTTCATACCGTTTTCCAAAACTATGCTTTGTTTCCACATATGACGGTTTTTGAAAACGTTGCTTTTCCATTAAAGTTGAAAAAAATGGATAAGAAAGAAATTCAAAAACGTGTTCAAGAAACTCTAAAAATGGTTCGTTTAGAAGGGTTTGAAAAACGAGCCATTCAAAAATTATCAGGAGGACAACGCCAGCGTGTTGCGATAGCGCGTGCTATCATCAATCAACCTAAAGTAGTCTTACTAGATGAACCCTTATCAGCATTGGATTTGAAATTGCGTACAGAGATGCAATATGAATTGCGCGAACTGCAACAACGTTTAGGCATTACCTTTGTTTTTGTCACACATGATCAAGAAGAAGCGTTGGCAATGAGTGATTGGATTTTCGTCATGAATGAAGGTGAAATTGTTCAATCAGGAACACCAGTAGATATCTACGATGAACCTATCAATCATTTTGTAGCAACTTTTATAGGTGAATCAAATATCTTATCTGGCAAGATGATTGAGGATTATTTGGTTGAATTTAACGGTAAGCGCTTTGAGGCTGTTGATGGCGGTATGCGCCCTAATGAATCAGTCCAAGTAGTTATTCGTCCAGAAGATCTTCAAATTACCCTACCTGATGAAGGAAAACTTCAAGTTAAAGTGGACACACAACTTTTTCGAGGTGTCCACTATGAAATTATTGCTTATGATGATTTAGGTAATGAATGGATGATTCATTCAACTCGTAAAGCTATTGAGGGGGAAGTTATTGGTTTAGATTTCACTCCAGAAGATATACATATTATGCGTCTTAATGAAACAGAAGAAGAATTTGATGCGCGCATTGAAGAATATGTAGACACTGACGATCATGAGGATGGTTTAATCAATGCTATCGAGGAGGAGAGAAATGAAGAAAACCTCTAGTCTATTTTCAATTCCTTATATGGCTTGGTTATTCTTATTTGTATTAGCACCTGTTGCTTTGATTGCTTGGAACTCGTTCTTTGATATTAATGGGCACTTTACTTTAGCTAATTACCAGACGTTTTTTAGCTCAGGAACCTATCTTAAAATGAGCTTTAACTCGGTTCTATATGCAGGCATCGTTAGTTTCATAACGCTTTTGATTAGCTATCCAGCTGCTTATTTGCTTACAAAATTAAAACACAAGCAATTATGGCTAATGCTAGTTATTTTGCCAACATGGATTAATCTTTTGTTAAAAGCCTATGCTTTTATGGGGATATTTGGTCAACAAGGGGGAATTAACGCCTTCTTAACCTTTATAGGTATCGGCCCAAAACAGATTCTATTTACAGATTTTTCATTTCTTTTTGTAGCAGCTTACATTGAATTACCGTTTATGTTATTACCCATTTTTAATGCCTTGGATGATATTGATCAAAATCTCATTTATGCAAGTGATGACTTGGGTGCAAATGCATGGCAAACTTTTCAGAAGGTTATATTTCCTCTATCTCTGAATGGTGTAAGAGCAGGTGTACAATCTGTCTTTATTCCTAGTTTAAGTCTCTTTATGCTTACGCGTCTTATTGGTGGTAATCGAGTTATTACTTTAGGGACAGCCATAGAACAACATTTTTTAATCACACAAAATAAAGGTATGGGCTCAACCATAGGGGTTATTTTAATTTTAGTGATGGTTGCTATTATGTGGTTAACAAAGGAGAGGAAAGCATGAAAAAATTCGCAAATATCTATTTAGCACTTGTTTTTATTATCCTTTATATTCCTATTATTTATTTGATTTTTTATTCTTTCAATAAAGGTGGGGATATGAATTCTTTTACTGGATTCACCTTTAGTCACTATGGAGAACTGTTTCAGGATAGCCGCTTAATGCTAATTTTAGTGCAAACATTCTTTTTGGCTTTTCTTAGCGCCTTATTAGCTACAATTATTGGTACCTTTGGAGCTATTTGGATTTATCAGGTAAGACGTAGACATCAAACCTCTATTTTATCGCTTAATAATATCCTTTTAGTAGCACCAGATGTTATGATTGGTGCAAGTTTTCTCTTAGTATTTACTGTTATTGGTTTACAGTTAGGTTTCACTTCTGTATTATTGAGCCATGTTGCATTCTCTATTCCTATTGTTGTTTTAATGGTCTTACCTCGTTTAAAAGAAATGAATGATGATATGATTAATGCTTCCTATGATTTAGGAGCTTCAACTTGGCAAATGCTTAAAGAAGTTATGTTACCCTATTTGTCGTCGGGTATTATTTCAGGTTTCTTTATGGCTTTCACTTACTCGCTAGATGATTTTGCGGTTACTTTCTTTGTTACAGGTAATGGCTTTTCAACGCTTTCAGTAGAAATCTATTCACGCGCACGTCGCGGTATATCATTGGAAATTAATGCCTTGTCAACTATTGTCTTTTTATTTAGTATTTTATTGGTAATTGGTTATTACTATATTTCGAAAGAGAAGGGAGAAAAGAATGCGTAGAGTTTATTCCTTTTTAGGCGGTATTGTTCTTGTTATCCTGATCCTCTTTGGTTTAACCACTTACTTAGAAAAAAAGAGTAGTTCAACACCTAACTCAGATAAGTTAGTTATTTATAACTGGGGAGACTATATTGATCCAGCCTTATTAAAAAAATTTACAAAAGAAACTGGAATTGAAGTACAATACGAAACGTTTGACTCTAATGAGGCTATGCACACCAAAATTAAGCAGGGTGGGACGACATATGATATTGCTGTACCTAGTGATTATATGATTGACAAAATGATAAAAGAAAACCTTCTGGTTAAACTTGATCATTCAAAGATAGCTAATTGGGATGCTATTGGAGCTAGGTTTAAAAATTTGAGTTTCGATCCTAAAAATAAATATTCGATTCCTTATTTCTGGGGAACTGTTGGGATTGTTTATAATGATCAATTAGTTAAAACTCCTCCTAAACATTGGGATGATTTATGGCGTCCAGAGTTTCGAAATAAAATCATGCTAGTTGATAGTGCACGTGAGGTTATTGGAGTTGGTTTAAATTCCTTGGGATATGGATTGAATACAAAGAACATATCAGAATTAAAAGCCGCTTCTAAAAAGTTAGATGCTCTAACACCAAACGTTAAGGCTATTGTTGCTGATGAGATGAAAGGCTATATGATTCAGGGAGATGCAGCGATTGGTGTTACATTCTCTGGAGAAGCACGAGAAATGCTTGATGGGAACAAGCATTTGCATTACGTTGTTCCTAGTGAAGGATCTAACCTTTGGTTTGATAATATTGTAATCCCCAAAACAGTAAAGCATCGCAAAGAAGCTTATGCCTTTATTAATTTCATGATGGAACCTAAAAATGCGGCACAAAATGCAGAATATATTGGTTATGCGACCCCTAATCTCAAAGCAAAAGCGCTGTTACCAGCAGATATCAAAAATGATAAAGCATTTTATCCTCCTGATAAAACAATTGATCATTTAGAAGTTTACAATAACTTGGGTCAAAAATGGCTTGGTATTTACAATGATTTGTACTTACAATTTAAAATGTATCGTAAGTAATCTATTAACAAAAAGTACTTCTCTGATGAGAGGTATTTTTAGTTACCAAGAGTTCCTAGAAAGTTTGTGATATTTTTGTTAAAATAATTGTAAGAAAAGGAGGAAAATATGGAAAATCATAAAAATGAATTTCAGTTTTCACTTGAATCAATTCTGGGATTTGTTTGGAGAGGAATAGTAGTAGGCTTAATAGCAGGATTTGTTGTCAGCATATTTCGATTAGCGATTGAAAAAATTTTTTTAGTTGTTATGGAACTTTATAAAAGTGCCCATTATCAACCAATTATTTTATTAAGCATTACGGTTACTAGTATTATCGCTGCAGTGATAATAGGTTTTTTTATCAAATCTGATCCTGATATTAAAGGTTCAGGTATCCCGCATGTTGAAGGTGAACTTAAAGGAATGCTATCGCCAGACTGGTTTAGTATTGTATGGAAGAAATTCATTGCGGGTATTTTAGCTATTTCTTCGGGACTTATGCTTGGTCGCGAAGGTCCCAGTATTCAGTTAGGAGCTATGACAGGTAAGGGAATTGCACAGTATCTCAATGCTAGTCGAATGGAAAAACGTGTTTTAATTGCTAGTGGTGCGGCAGCAGGTCTTTCAGCAGCCTTCAACGCTCCTATTGCAGGCCTTTTATTTGTAGTTGAAGAAATTTACCATCATTTTTCTCGCTTAGTTTGGATAACAGCTTTGGTAGCAAGTTTAGTGGCAAACTTTGTCTCACTTAATATCTTTGGTTTAACCCCAGTTTTAGCTTTACCATCAGAATTACCATCTTTAAATCTCAACTTTTATTGGATTTTTTTACTCATGGGTCTCTTTTTGGGTATCTTAGGTTTTATCTATGAGTGGGTAATTTTAAGATTTCATGTGATCTATGATTATTTGGGCAAACTATTTCATCTACCATCTCACCTATATGGTATATTAGCGGTAATTTTTATTCTTCCTATTGGTTACTATTTCCCACAATTATTGGGGGGTGGAAATGGCTTAATTGTATCACTGCCTAGGAGTAATCTTAGTCTGATGATGTTAGGATTATTTTTCCTCATTCGTTTTTTATGGAGTATGTTGAGTTACAGTAGTGGCTTGCCAGGAGGAATTTTTTTACCAATTCTAGCTTTAGGATCTTTAGCAGGTGCTTTTTTTGCAGTAGGTATGCAGTACTTTGGTATAATATCTCATCAGCAGATATCTTTATTTGTTGTTCTAGGAATGGCGGGCTATTTTGGTGCAATCTCAAAAGCACCACTAACAGCTATGATTTTGGTTACAGAAATGGTTGGCGATTTAAAACAATTAATGGCTATTGGAATTGTAACGATGGTATCTTATATTGTCATGGATTTATTAAAGGGAGAACCTATTTATGAAGCGATGTTGGCTAAAATGACCTTCAATCCAAAAGATAAAGTAATGACACCTACATTGATTGAATTAACTGTTTCAGATAAAATATCAGGAAAGTATGTCCGAGATTTAGAATTACCAGAAAATGTGTTAATAACGACTCAAATTCATCATAAGACATCGGCTGTAGTATCAGGAAATACTATCTTGAATGCTGGCGACACCATTTTTTTAGTTGTGAATGAATCGGAAATTAAAGAAGTACGTGAACAGCTGATGTAAACTAATTAACGCTTAAATAATAAAAAATAGAAACTAGTCATGGATTTAACTAGTTTCTATTTTTTTGTATTTATATTTCTATAGACAAGCGTACTACCGTCTTTTTTGTTGGTAAATTGTTTGCGGTACTGGCGAGGAGTTGTATGATAATAGCGTTTAAATTGGCGATTAAAATTTGATAGATTATTAAAACCAACGCTGTTGGCAATATCAATAATGGCCGTAGTGGAGTTAATAAGATGCTCACTAGCTTTATTAAGACGAACTTGTATGATAAATTCTGTACAGGATGTTCCAGTATGCTGTTTAAATACGGTCATAAAATGTGTCTTACTATACCCCATATAATCAGCTAAAAATTCAATGGTAAGATTTTGCTGGTAATTATTATTAATATAATCAATCAGATCACGAATTCTCTCATTTTTTCTGTAGGTATCATCAGTATGTTTTTTAATGACATATTGATGATAATAGAGTAAATACAAGAGTTCGTTTAATTTAGCTTTTAGGAGTAGCTCAAAATGTCGATTTTCTTCTTTTGAAATATTAAAAATATCAAACAAACAATTTTTGATATCATTATATCCTGTCATACTAGGTTTGATACATTGGATAAACTTAAAAGAGCTAGTCTGCAACGGTTGTAAATAACGAAGGCTAACTTGGTCTACAATAGAATATCCTATTAAATCTAAGTGAAATTTAATGCTATCTGTGATATGCTCTTTATTTTCAATCGGATGAATAGAATGCATACCATTTGGACGGATCAAGATAATATCACCAGATTGGCTATTAAAAAAATCATAATCGATGTGATAACGTGCGGTCCCCTCGTGGACATATGAAATTTCAAGTTCCGGATGCCAGTGAAATAAAATGTCAGGGTAACCATTTCTAACCTCAGTATGCATGTGTTCGTAGGGTAATAAATGCCGGTTATCTTCTAAATTATGTGATAGTAAATTATCAAGTGAGTTCATCGTTTTTCTTTCTAAAATCGTAGGATAGTATTATTATAACAGAAAACTATCAAAAAATGGGTTTCGTAGGATAGTATTATTTTTTGAAAGGATAGTGTAAGTTTTGTATAGGAACATGACATATAATATAAGTCATAGAGAAAACGCTTTAAAATTTTTGCTTAGAGTGTTTCTAATAACTTCAAAATCCTTACAGGGTCGTTTAATCTCCTTATCTCATGTAAGGATTTTTTGTTGTATTAATATGACCAAATTTATTAATATACTCAATTATTTATTTTTTCAAAACAGAATAACTATGTGAAAAAAATAATTTTAGGTCTCTCAAAAACACGTATAGCAATTTCGAATCTCAAATATTTTATTATGACTATTGCAATAGTTACGAATCTATTATTCAACTCAACAATAAGAAAACTCTTCAGTAAATCATTATGTTAAACAAGCTCTGATAGTATGGCGATAAGTATGGGTAAAAGTCAATTTAATCTCTGAAACAAAATTTAACTTAATTAATAGAACCGTTGACGTATCAGGTATCAAATCTTTTTGGTTTATATGTGATATAATGAAAGAACATATTGAGATATTTGGCACCCTCTTGAAAGGCAAAGGTTACTTGCATGATTAAACTAATAGCAACAGATATGGATGGAACTTTTCTACGCTCAGATAAAACTTATGATAAAGCACGGTTTTCTTCTTTATTAACGTTGATGGAGAAGTATGATATTAAATTTGTAGCTGCTAGTGGTAATTTATACGATCAATTGTTGTTAAACTTTTTGGAATACCCTAATCGTATCGCCTACGTCGCTGAAAATGGTGGTCGTGTCATTGACCAAGATGGCACATTACTAAAAGAAACTTATTTATCTAATGATACAGTTGCAGCTGTTTTATCCTATTTATATCAGAACTATCCTGAGACACTCATCAGCTTATCTGGTGAAAAACGTTCATACCTTGAGCGAAGAACTCCTATTAATAGGCGGACTGAATTAGAATACTATATGCCTAATTTTATCTATAAAGACCATTTGCTGCCCTTAGATGATGACCGATATTTTCAAATGACACTTTGGGTAAATGAAAATCTTGTTTCTGAGATGTTGTTAGATATTAGTGAACACTTTAAAAATCATCATATCAGATTGACCTCTAGTGGTTTTGGTTGTATCGATGTCTTACCAGCTGATGTCAATAAAGCGGATGGTATCGCTATTCTCCTTGAAAAGTGGGGATTGAAACAGGATCAAGTGATGGTTTTTGGTGATGGGGGCAATGATGTGGAAATGTTGAGAGCAGCAAATATTTCTTACGCTATGTCAAATGCGCCAGAAGAAATTAAAGCTATTGCTAAATATCAAACAGTTAGTAACGATCAAGATGGTGTGTTAGAAACGATAGAGAACTTTCTTCACAAGATGAGTGATAATGAATAGAACCACGTAGCTTTTAACGAAGCATACTATTCAATTCTCAGGTGAAATTTTGTTATAATACAAGAAAGCCTAGAGAAATATTTAAGAATGAAGGAGAACGATGTTAGAAGTTATTGACAAAGCTTTAAGAGATTATCAAATGAAACGAGAACAGTTTTTTGAGATTAACAATCAGACAGTACAAGAAGGTGCCATTGTTTTCACAGGAGATTCTATCGTTGAGTTTTTTCCTTTAAAAAAACATTTAGGACGTGACTATCCTTTAGTTAATAGAGGAGTAGCAGGATCAGATACTTATTGGCTTTTAGAAAACTTGAGAACCCAAGTATGGGAACTATTACCATCCAAAGTATTTATTTTAATTGGAACAAATGATATTGGTTTAGGGCATTCACAGTCAGAAATCATAGCTAATATCACGGATATAATTGCAGAAATTCGTGCGGAATCTTATATGACAGAGATTAATATACTGAGTGTTTTACCTGTTAGTGAAGAAGATGACTATATAGAGCGTGTCAAGGTAAGAAATAATCAAGCAATAAAAGCTTTAAACAAAACCTTATCAGTAATTTCTGGCATTAATTATATTGAATTGTATGATTTATTAGTTGACGAAAAAGGTCAGCTTGCTAGCAGTTTTACAAAAGATGGTTTGCACCTAACAGATCAAGCCTATGCTAAAATTTCTGAAACGATAAAACTCCACCTTTAAAAGTGTTTCGATACTATTTTTAAGTATTTAAATACACAGAATTAGTGAAAAGACCTTCTAAGTAGAAAGTTCATGTCACGGGTAGTACCAGTATTTGGCGAATCAATGTCAGTAACTGGTCTTTTTTAATATTATGATAAGAAAAAACAAGAGGGGTAAATGATGGTAAAACAAGTATTTCCAAAAGGTTTTTTATGGGGCGGGGCAACTGCTGCCAATCAATGTGAAGGAGCTTACAATGTTGATGGACGTGGCCTAGCAAATGTAGATGTTGTTCCTACTGGAGAAGATCGATTTGCAATTATTTCAGGACAAAAGAAAATGTTTGATTTTGAGGAAGGATACTTTTATCCAGCAAAAGAATCAATAGATTTTTATCACCATTATAAAGAAGACCTTGCATTACTTGCAGAAATGGGTTTCAAAACCTATCGTATGTCAATAGCATGGACGCGTATTTTTCCAAAGGGTGATGAGCTATATCCAAATAAAGCTGGTCTTCGGTTTTATGAAAATATTTTTAAAGAGTGTCGTAAGTATGGTATTGAACCTTTGGTAACCATCACACATTTTGACTGTCCTATCTACCTTATTAAACATTACGGTGGGTGGCGGAGCCGTAAAATGATTGGTTTTTATGAGCGCCTTGTACGAGCTTTATTTACTCGTTTTAAGGGGTTAGTTAAATATTGGTTGACCTTTAACGAAATCAATATGATTTTACACGCTCCTTTTATGGGCGCTGGCTTATATTTTGAAGATGGTGAAAATCAAGAGCAAATTAAATATCAAGCAGCTCACCATGAGTTAGTGGCTTCGGCTATTGCAGTAAAAATTGCTCATGAAGTTGATCCAAATAATCAAATCGGATGTATGCTAGCTGCAGGTCAATACTATCCAAATACGTGTCATCCACAAGATTATTGGGCTTCGATGCAAAAAAATAGAGAAAATTATTTTTTTATTGATGTGCAAGCTCGTGGCAAATACCCTAATTATGCTAAAAAATATTTTGAGCATTTAGGTATTTCAATTCAAATGACAGCAGAAGATCTTGCTTTGTTAAGAGACTATACGGTTGATTTTATTTCATTTTCTTACTATTCAAGCCGAGTAGCTTCAGGTAATCCAACTGTCAGTGAACAGGTTCAAGAAAATATTTTCGCATCACTTAAGAATCCTTACTTGAAATCTTCTGAATGGGGATGGCAAATTGATCCGCTTGGATTACGTATTACCTTAAATGCTATCTGGGATCGTTATCAAAAACCGATGTTTATTGTTGAAAATGGACTTGGGGCAGTAGATATTCCTGATGAGAATGGTTACGTAGAAGATGATTATCGTATTGATTACCTCCGTCAGCACATTGCTGCAATGAGAGATGCTATATATGTAGATGGTGTTAATTTAATTGGCTATACTACATGGGGATGTATTGATTTAGTATCTGCAGGAACTGGTGAAATGGAAAAACGCTATGGTTTCATTTATGTTGATCGCAATAATAAAGGAGAGGGAACACTCAAGCGTTACAAGAAAAAATCGTTTTATTGGTACAAGAAGGTTATTGCAAGTAATGGCAGTCAAATAGAATAAAGAGCAGACTAATAACTGTTAACTCTCTTTTTCTCATTCATAAAATAGTGTATAATAATTGAAAGAAATTAAGATTAATAAGGAGATTTCATGAAATTTGAAAAACGGCAGGTCTATTATGTTGTCATAACATTTGCTATTTGCTATGCTATACAGGCTTATTGGGGAGCTGTTTCTAATATTTTAACTACGCTTCATAAGGCAATATTTCCTTTTTTGATGGGAGCTGGAATTGCCTATATTATTAATATTGTAATGTCAGTCTATGAGCGATTATATATAAAGCTTTTTAAAGGATCTAGACTATTAATGGCAATCAAGCGTAGTGTTTCTATGATTTTATCCTATGCAACTTTTATTGGTTTAATTGTCTGGCTATTTTCAATTGTCATTCCAGATTTGATTTCTAGTTTGAGTTCTTTATTGGTTATTGATACCGGAGCACTTGCTAAATTGGTTAATAATCTCAATGAAAATAAACAAATTTCTGAGGCTTTAAATTATATGGGAACAGATAAAGACTTAGTTTCTACTTTAAGTGGTTATAGCCAGCAGATTTTGAAGCAAGTTTTATCTGTTTTAACAAATTTACTAACCTCAGTTTCCTCTATTGCGGCAACACTCCTGAATGTTTTTGTTAGTTTTATTTTTTCAATTTACGTTTTGGCAAACAAGGAGCAGTTGGGACGTCAGTTTAATTTGTTAATTGATACCTATTTAGGTTCAACAGGCAAAACATTCCATTACGTTCGTCATATCCTTCATCAACGTTTCCATGGTTTTTTTGTAAGCCAAACTTTAGAAGCTATGATTTTAGGAAGTTTGACGGTTATTGGTATGTTGATCTTCCAATTTCCTTATGCTTTAACAGTTGGGGTTTTAGTTGCTTTTACAGCTCTAATACCGGTTGTGGGAGCCTACATTGGTGTTACAATCGGTTTCATCTTAATTGCTACTGAATCGCTTACTGAAGCATTCTTGTTTGTTCTTTTCTTGATCCTTTTACAACAATTTGAGGGAAATGTCATTTATCCGAAAGTTGTCGGTGGATCGATTGGACTGCCTTCTATGTGGGTTTTAATGGCTATTACTATCGGAGGTGCTTTATGGGGGATCTTAGGCATGTTACTTGCTGTTCCTGTTGCAGCTACTATCTATCAGATTGTAAAAGATCATATTATCAAGCGACAAACGCTTAGAAATCGTGCACGAACCTATCGTTAAATAAAAAATACTTAGATTTTTCATCTAAGTATTTTTTATTGATTTAAAACATGAGTTTTTGATTGGTTTACGAATATTATGACTGGAGGTGTTTTATGTACCATATTGAATTAAAAAAGGAAGCTTTACTACCAAGAGAACGCCTAGTTGATTTAGGCGCAGATAGATTGAGTAATCAGGAGTTATTAGCCATTCTCTTACGTACAGGTATTAAAGAAAAACCTGTTCTGGAAATTTCAACGCAAATTTTAGAAAACATAAGCAGTTTAGCAGATTTTGGTCAATTATCCTTACAGGAGTTGCAATCCATTAAAGGAATCGGTCAGGTTAAATCCGTCGAAATAAAAGCTATGCTAGAACTAGCAAAACGGATTCACAAAGCTGAATATGATCGTAAAGAGCAAATTTTAAGTAGTGAACAATTAGCGAGGAAAATGATGCTCGAATTAGGGGATAAAAAACAAGAACATTTAGTAGCTATTTATATGGATACACAAAATCGTATTATCGAACAGAGAACAATTTTTATTGGTACTGTACGTCGTTCAGTAGCAGAGCCAAGAGAAATTCTACATTATGCTTGTAAAAACATGGCAACTTCTTTGATTATCATACATAATCATCCCTCAGGTTCTCCAAAGCCCAGTGAAAGTGATTTAAGTTTCACTAAAAAAATAAAACGATCATGTGATCATCTGGGAATTGTTTGCCTAGATCACATCATCGTTGGAAAAAATAAATATTATAGTTTTCGAGAAGAAGCAGATATTTTATAAATAATGAACTATTTATTGCTGCTGGTTCATGAAATAAAGTAAAGTTTGTAATTCGCTTGTTAAATCTACATACTGAACAATGATATCTTTTGGTAATGTTAAATGAACTGGAGAAAAACTCAAGATGCCTTTTATACCTGCTTTGACTAAGATGTCAGCAACTTCTTGGGCTTCTGTACTAGGTACTGTTAGGATAGCAGTTTCAATATCACTATCTATTAAATGGTCATTGATAGTCGAAATACCGTAGACAGGAATGCCATCCTCGGTTGTTTTACCAACTAAATCATTGCTATCTAAATCAAAAGCCATTGAAATTTGCATTTTATTGCGATCGTGGAAACGATAATGCAAGAGAGCTCTACCGATATTTCCACATCCCACCAACATAACATTTGTTGTAGAATGATCGTTCAATATTTCTGCAAAGAAGTTCATAAGTTTTTTGACATCATAACCAAAACCACGGCGTCCTAGTTCACCAAAATAAGAAAAATCACGTCGAACAGTAGCAGAATCGATACCTAGGGCATCTGCAATTTGTTTGGAACTAGCTTTTTCGATGCCATCAGTATTAAAACGTTTAAAAATACGGTAGTACAGTGATAAACGTTTAGCAGTTGCTTTAGGAATAGACTTATCCATAATCACAAAATTATCTCCTTGTTAAAAATTTTATTATTCGATTTAGAATTAGTTATATAACTTAATTCTTCACATCTCTATTGTACAAAAAGATTGTGAAAGTGACAACAAAATGGTTCGCAAAAAGACCACTAAAATGTTAAAAATAGTGGTCGATAAATTATTTTGCAGTTTTCGTAAAGATATCACGCTCAACGAGGCTGTCCATTAAGAAATAAAATTTGTCTTGAAGAATTTTATGATCGGTAGATTTAAAGATATTTACTATTCTAAGGCCAGATTTATCAGTAATTAAGAGCTTAAAACCAGAAAGTTCTTTATTGATTGTAATCTTTAGAGGAAAGCCATCGCCAGAATTAGGTACTGTTTCTAGGAGACGCTCTAATTCATAATTACCTAAGCGATTTTGAGTGAATGTAGTATCGCGTAAGGTATATTTTTTAATGTTCGGGCTGATAGTATAAATGTAATTGCAGTCTGGAAGATTTATTTCTTTTTCAAATGCCATATTAATCTCCTATAATTTTTCTTAAGGTTTTAGCTAATTTAAGAATTTCTTCTTGGGTATTTAGTTCTGAAAAACTAATACGTATTGATTCATTTAGACGTGGTGAGTTGGCTCCGTACAAGCTTGTTAAGACATGGCTAGGTTCGACTGTTCCTGCAGTACATGCAGAACCTGTTGAAACTGCGAATCCAGCTAAATCTAATTGTGTCAATAACAAGCCATTATTCTGTCCAGGAAAACCTATATTAAGTACATGAGGTAAGCAGTCTTGACCGTTATTAAGATAGAAGTCAAGGTCTGAAATAGCATCTAAAAAGGTCGTTCTCAGCTGACTAATGTGAGTCCAATTTTTAAGGGTGTTAGTCGTAGCATCAGTAAGAGCTTGAGACATTCCAGCAATACCAATTATATTTTCAGTTGAAGCACGCCTTTTTTCCTCTTGGTCTCCACCATGAAGTAGACTATCAAAGTGATGGGGAGCACAGTAAAGTATCCCAACACCTTTTGGACCGTGAAATTTATGGGCAGAAGCAGCTAAAAAGTCAATTCCTAAAGAATGAGGATCAAGTTCCATTTTGCTAAAGACTTGAACGGCATCAACGTGAAAAACAGCTTGGTGGTTCCTGAGAAGCTGACCAATCTCTTGAATTGGTAAAAAGTCCCCGGTTTCATTATTAGCAAACATGAGAGATACCATAATAGTATCATCTCGTAAAGCTTCTTGAACGTCTTTTGCAGTAATTTGTCCATGGTTTGGTTTTAAGTAAGTAATATCAAAACCAAATCGCTCTGATAAGTAAGTCATAGTATGTAGGACTGAATGATGTTCAATTTCAGAGGTAATAATATGTTTACCTTTTAGCTGATTTGCAAGAGCATACCCTTTGATAGCTGTATTGTTGCTCTCAGTTCCCCCAGAAGTGAAAATAATTTCACGTGAATTAACATTTAGATATTCAGCAATAATTTGTCGACATTCACGTAAAAGTTGATTTGCTTGACGCCCAAAGGTATGTATACTAGATGGATTACCATAGTTACTTGTCATGACATTGGTCATTTTCTCAATAACAGATGGGGTTAGAGCGGTAGTAGCAGCATTGTCTAAATAAATCATCAATTAATCCTTCTTATCTGAACGATATGAAAATAATGGACTTAAAGGTTTTCTTTCATGGATACGGATAATAGCATCTGCAATGAGATGGCTAGCTGTCAGATATTTAATATTGCTAGGAATACGCTCTTTAGATAAAACAGAGTCTGTTACGATAATTTCTCTAATTGGTGCAGACTCTAAAATATCAGCTGCGCCGCCAGCAAAAAGCCCATGACTAGCAACAGCATAAATCTCAGTTGCTCCACCACGTTCTAAAATTTTTGCAGCTTCGGCAAAGGTTTTTCCTGTATTTAAAATATCATCAATAATAATAGCTTTCTTACCTTCTACCTCACCAATAATATAGCCTTCTTCACGTTCAGAATCATCTTGTGCATAATCAATGATAGCAATTGGAGAGTCAAGGTATTCTGCCAAACTACGAGCACGCTTGATTCCAGAATTTTTAGGGCTAACAACGACGACATCTTCACCAGAGAGACCGAGTTGATTATAGTGTTCAGCAAATAGTGGGACAGTAAAAAGATTGTCAACTGGGATATCGAAGAACCCTTGTACTTGTACTGCATGTAAGTCGAGGGTAAGAACTCGATCAACTCCAGCTTTAACTAACATATTAGCGACCAATTTTGCAGTAATAGGTTCACGAGATGCAGCGATGCGGTCCTGACGAGAGTAACCAAAATAAGGGACTACGATGTTAACAGTATTAGCACTTGCACGTTTGCAAGCGTCAATCATAATGAGTAATTCCCAGAGATTATCATTGACTGGGAAGCTTGTAGATTGGATGATATAGATATCGTCACCGCGCACCGTTTCCTCAATATTAATCATAATTTCGCCATCAGAGAATTGACGTGATGACATCTTACCCAAAGGAATTCCTGAAGCTTGGGAAATTTTTTCAGCAATTTCTCTATTAGCGGTTAATGAGAAAAGTTTGATTTGTTTATCGGCGTATTGTTCTGCCATGAGATAGATGACTCCTTTAGATTGATACTAATAGTTTACCAAAAAAATAGAAAAAATTCACGATAAGAAACATGAAAATGCTTGCAATAACAATGTTGAGGAGAGATAGTATGAGATTTTAAGTTCTTGCTTAAATGAGAATTATAAAAGAGATTGGAAAATCCAATCTCTCAACGTTAGTTATTCTTTAAAGTAGCAGAGAATCTAGCCACCTTACTTTTGGCGTATTTAAAATTAATATTATTTTCTTTTAAAAACTGGTCGAAATCTCTTTTCCCTTGTTTAGGTTGTTTGACTTCTAACTCAAGTTCATAATCTTTAATATCAGCATATATATTGCTGTCTAGAGCCATTAAGCCGATTGAAGTTTCCATCTCTCGTCTTGTTGTTGTAAGTTGTCCAAAGACAGCTAATTTGGTTGGATCAACTCCCTTTTCAAGGATTAAAGAAGCAATCTCAGTATCTTCAGGGAACTGGCCATTTTTAACGATATATTTAGCTTCTTCTAAAGTAAGGTCATGATTGTGCTCTAAATTTCCTACTTCTCTAGGGATTTTTAGTGTTAGTTCGGCACGGTTAGGTAACGTTCTAATGCGAAGTGACATTCGGTGTGCTTTCATTTCAAATGTTTCTGTGTCAAAATAGTAATTGGTTTGAGTAATAGGTTGAACATGAGAAAATAAGCTTGTTAGACGATTAAATTCGTCTTTATTCAATAGAGTTTTGTATTCAATTTCTAGGTGTGTCATCTTATCACTTCCTTTTCCTAAATATGGTATAATATTAATTGTTGTGTTAATTTTATAGAAAAAAAGTTTATTTTACAAGAGAGTACATTAAATATTTTGGAGGATTAGAATGTCAATGGATTGGGAAACATTTCTAGACCCTTATATTCAAACGGTTGGTGAATTAAAAATAAAGCTTCGTGGTATTCGTAAACAATTTAGAAAGCAAAATCGTCACTCTCCAATAGAATTTGTTACTGGACGCGTAAAGTCGGTTGAAAGTATTCAAGAAAAGATGGTTTTACGTGGTATTTCAGAAGAAAATCTTGCTCAGGACTTGCAAGATATTGCAGGTCTTCGTATCATGGTACAATTTGTAGATGACGTTGATGAAGTCCTTGCCTTATTGAGAAAACGTCATGACATGACAGTGGTTCAGGAGCGAGACTATATTACCCATATGAAATCTAGTGGATATCGTTCATATCATGTCGTTGTAGAGTATCCTGTAGACACAATAGATGGACAAAAGAAAGTTTTAGCAGAAATACAAATCAGAACTCTGGCTATGAATTTTTGGGCAACCATCGAACATTCATTAAATTACAAATATCAGGGGGACTTCCCTGAAGAAATTAAACAAAGACTGGAGAAAACAGCAAAAATCGCTTTAGAATTGGATGAAGAAATGCGTAAGATTCGCGAAGATATTCGTGAAGCACAGCTTTTATTTGATCCTTTAAATCGAAAATTGAGCGATGGTGTAGGAAATAGTGATGACACAGATGAATTTTACAGATAGAGCAACACGTGTTGCTATAATTGCTAACGGAAAATATCAAAGCAAGCGTGTAGCCTCAAAGCTCTTCGCTGCTTTTAAACATGATCCTGATTTTTATTTATCAAAAAAGGATCCTGATATTGTCATTTCTATTGGTGGAGATGGTATGCTTTTGTCAGCTTTCCACATGTACGAAAAACAACTGGATAAAGTAAGGTTTGTCGGTGTTCATACAGGACATTTAGGATTTTATACAGACTATCGAGATTTTGAAGTTGACACATTAATTAATAATTTGAAAAATGATAAAGGTGAACAAATCTCCTATCCCATTTTGAAAGTAACTATTACCCTTGAAGATGGTCGAATTATTCGTGCGCGTGCTTTAAATGAGTCTACTATTAAGCGTATTGAAAAAACAATGGTAGCGGATGTTGTTATTAATCAAGTGGTATTTGAAAGGTTTAGGGGAGATGGCATTTTAGTTTCTACACCAACCGGTAGTACTGCTTACAATAAATCACTAGGGGGGGCAGTACTCCACCCAACGATAGAAGCCTTGCAACTAACAGAAATTTCTAGTCTTAATAATCGCGTCTATCGTACCTTGGGGTCATCGGTTATTATCCCCAAAAAAGATGCTATAGAGATAGTCCCTAAACGAGTTGGTGTCTACACAATTTCTATAGATAACAAAACAGTCCATTACAAAAATGTTACCAAAATAGAATATAGTATTGACGAAAAAAGTATTAACTTTGTTTCAACTCCAAGTCACACTAGCTTTTGGGAACGTGTTAACGATGCTTTTATCGGAGAACCTGAACATTGAAATTTGAATACATAGCAGAAGAAAGGTGCAAAGTTAAAACACTTTTGAAAAGTCATGATGTTTCAAGGGGGTTATTAGCAAAGATTAAGTACAGAGGTGGTAAGATTTTTGTCAATGGTGAAGAGCAGAACGCTATTTTCTTATTAGAGATTGGCGATGTTGTTACGATAGATATTCCTGACGAGCCTTCTCACGAAACTTTGGAACCAGTGCCTCACGATTTAGATATTGTTTATGAGGATGATCATTTTTTGATTTTAAATAAACCTTTTGGTTTCGCTAGTATTCCTAGCTCTATTCATTCAAATACAATTGCTAATTTTATAAAACACTATTATGTGTCTAATAACTATGCCAATCAGCAGGTCCATATTGTGACCCGGTTGGATCGAGATACAAGTGGATTAATGTTATTCGCCAAGCATGGTTATGCCCATGCTCGTCTAGATAAACAACTTCAGGCTAAAGCAATTGAAAAAAGGTATTATGCATTAGTATCAGGGAGTGGTGATTTAGCAGATAGTGGTGATATTATAGCTCCTATTGCACGAGATGTTGATAGTATTATTACGAGGCGCGTCCATGAATCAGGCAAATATGCACATACTAGTTATCAAGTAGTTGCTCGTTATGGTGATGTTAGATTAGTGGATATCAAATTACATACAGGGCGTACTCATCAAATTAGAGTTCACTTTGCTCATATCGGCTTTCCTCTTTTGGGAGATGATTTGTACGGAGGACGTATGGATCTAGGAATAAACAGGCAAGCATTGCATTGTCATTCTTTGTCTTTTTACGACCCTTTTATGGGAAAAATAAATAAACAGACGCTAGACTTGACAGATGACTTTGACAGCGTTATCATGGAATTACATTAATTTAGAAGTAGAAGGTTTTATATATATGCGTTCCTTATTTGGTGGTTTAAGAGAAAAAGTTGCAAGTGATTATGTTAAGATTGTTTTCCCTGAGGGAAGCGATGAACGTGTATTACGTGCAGCAGCTCGTTTGAAATTTGAAGGTCTTGTTGATCCTGTTATTTTAGGTAAGGCTGACGAAGTTCACGATTCTTTGGCAAGACTTGGTTTTGTTGATCAAGATTATAGCGTTATTGACCCTGAACAATACGAAAAATTTGAAGAGATGAAAGAAGCTTTTGTTGAGATTCGTAAAGGCAAAGCTACTATGGAAGATGCAGATCGTCTTTTGAAGGATGTTAACTATTTTGGGGTTATGTTAGTAAAACTTGGTTTGGCAGATGGTATGGTATCAGGGGCCATTCATTCAACAGCTGATACTGTACGTCCTGCTCTTCAAATTATTAAAACAAAACCAGGAATTTCACGCACTTCAGGTGTATTCTTGATGAACCGTGAAAATACACAAGAACGTTATATTTTTGCTGACTGTGCTATTAACATTGATCCTAATGCACAAGAGCTAGCAGAAATTGCAGTAAATACTGCGGATACAGCTAAAATATTTGATATTGATCCCAAGATTGCTATGCTTAGTTTTTCAACAAAAGGAAGTGCAAAAGCGCCTCAAGCTGAAAAAGTTCAAGAAGCAGCTAAAATTGCCAAAGATTTATCTCCCGAATTAGCTGTTGATGGAGAATTACAATTTGATGCAGCTTTTGTTCCGGAAACTGCAGAAATTAAAGCTCCTAATAGTGATGTTGCTGGAAAAGCAAATGTTTTTATTTTCCCAGACCTTCAATCAGGAAATATTGGCTATAAAATTGCACAACGTTTGGGTATGTTTGAAGCAATCGGACCGATCTTACAAGGATTGAATGCTCCAGTAAATGATTTATCACGTGGATCAAGTGCTGAAGATATTTACAAACTTGCTATCATTACAGCTGCTCAAGCTATTGATGAGAAATCAAAATAAGTTATAAAACGAGAAGGATTTTTCCTAGCTCGTTTTTCTATATACTAGAGGAGGAGTGTCTATGATATCACGTAAAGTTGCGCTTGTGACGGGGGCATCTGCTGGTTTTGGTGCAGCTATTGTTACTAAATTAGTTTCAGATGGTTATAGCGTTATTGGTTGTGCTCGTCGAATGGATAAATTAAAATGCCTTGGAGAAAAGTTTTCAGAGGGTTACTTTTATCCACTTCAAATGGATATTACAAGTAGAGAATCGGTTGACAAAGCTTTAGAAAGTCTGCCTAAAAATTTGCAATCAATTGATTTGTTGGTTAATAATGCAGGCTTAGCACTTGGATTGGATAAATCATATGAAGCTGATTTTGGAGATTGGATGACTATGATTAATACTAACGTTGTAGGATTAATTTACTTGACACGATGCATTTTACCGAAAATGGTAGAAGTTAATAGAGGGTTAATTATCAATTTGGGATCAACTGCAGGAACAATTCCTTATCCAGGAGCTAATGTCTATGGCGCATCAAAAGCTTTTGTAAAACAATTTTCTCTCAACTTGCGTGCCGATTTAGCTGGAACTAAAATCAGAGTTACTAACCTAGAACCCGGTTTATGTGAAGGGACAGAATTTTCAACTGTACGTTTCAAAGGAGATCATAAAAGAGTTGAAAAACTTTATGAAGGTGCGCATGCAATTCAAGCAGAGGATATTGCTAATACCGTGTCATGGGTTGCTAGCCAACCAGAACACATTAATATTAACCGCATAGAAATAATGCCAGTCAGTCAAACTTATGGGCCTCAACCTGTTTATCGTGATTAAAATAGTAAAGACCAGGAAACGCTTTAATAATTTCTGGTCTTTTTATAGATAAGTGTTGTTTTTTTAACTTAATCTGCTATAATGAGTTCAGCCATTTTTTTGACTAATATTATTTAATCGGAGGGTTGGCAGAAATGCAACATGTCAATCATTCTTCTTTTGATAAAGCATCAAAAGCAGGATTTATTATTGCTTTAGGCATTGTTTATGGAGATATTGGTACAAGCCCACTCTATACGATGCAATCATTGGTTGAAAACCAAGGTGGTATTTCTAGTGTCACAGAATCGTTTATCTTAGGTTCTATATCTTTAATCATATGGACCTTGACACTTATTACAACTATCAAGTATGTGCTTGTAGCTTTAAAGGCGGATAATCATCACGAAGGTGGTATTTTTTCTTTATATACCCTTGTTAGAAAAATGACACCTTGGTTAATTGTGCCGGCTGTTATTGGAGGTGCAACCTTGTTGTCAGATGGAGCTTTGACGCCAGCTGTAACCGTAACTTCAGCCGTTGAAGGATTAAAAGTAGTTCCTAGTTTGCAGCATATTTTCCAGAATCAGAGTAACGTTATTTTTGCGACCTTGTTTATTTTACTGTTACTTTTTGCCATCCAAAGGTTTGGAACGGGTGTTATTGGGAAATTATTTGGGCCAATTATGTTTATATGGTTTGCCTTTTTAGGTATTAGCGGTCTCCTTAATAGTTTTGCCCATCCAGAAGTTTTCAAAGCAATTAATCCATACTACGGTTTAAAATTGTTATTTAGTCCAGAGAATCATAAAGGTATTTTTATTTTAGGATCTATTTTCCTGGCGACAACGGGGGCAGAAGCACTATACTCTGACTTAGGTCATGTTGGGCGTGGAAATATACATGTTTCATGGCCGTTTGTTAAGGTTGCCATTATACTTTCTTATTGTGGGCAAGGGGCATGGATTTTAGCTAATAAGAACGCAGGAAATGAATTGAATCCCTTTTTTGCTAGTATTCCTTCGCAATTTACAATGCATGTCGTTATTTTAGCTACTTTGGCAGCTATCATCGCTTCACAGGCACTGATTTCTGGATCATTTACCTTAGTTTCTGAAGCTATGCGACTAAAAATATTCCCACAATTTCGTTCAACTTATCCTGGTGACAATATTGGTCAAACCTACATACCTGTTATTAATTGGTTCTTATTTGCCATTACAACCTCTATTGTTTTGCTTTTTAAGACTTCAGCGCACATGGAAGCAGCATATGGATTAGCGATAACAATTACGATGCTAATGACAACTATTTTACTGTCTTTCTTTTTAATTCAAAAAGGAGTAAAAAGAGGTTTAGTCTTATTGATGATGATTTTCTTTGGTATTTTAGAGGGAATCTTCTTCCTTGCTTCAGCTGTTAAATTTATGCATGGAGGCTATGTTGTTGTTATTATAGCAGTAGCAATTATATTCATCATGACTATCTGGTATAAAGGTAGTAAAATTGTTTCGCGTTATGTTAAGTTGTTGGATTTAAAAGATTACATCGGACAATTAGATAAACTTAGACATGATCATCGTTATCCGATTTATCATACTAACGTTGTTTATTTGACAAATCGTATGGAAGGAGACATGATTGATAAGTCTATCATGTATTCTATCCTTGATAAGCGCCCTAAAAAAGCACAAGTTTATTGGTTTGTAAACATTAAGGTCACTGATGAACCTTATACAGCTGAGTATAAAGTTGACATGATGGGAACAGACTTCATTGTGAAGGTAGAACTTTACCTTGGATTTAAGATGCGTCAGACTGTGTCACGCTATCTTCGTACGATTGTAGAAGAATTACTTGAAAGTGGACGTCTGCCTAAACAAGGAAAGACATACAGCGTTAGACCTGATAGTAAAGTAGGAGATTTTAGGTTTATTGTCCTTGATGAACGTTTCTCAAGTAGTCAAAACCTAAAACCTGGTGAACGATTTGTTATGCTAATGAAATCATCTATAAAGCATTGGACAGCAACACCAATACGATGGTTTGGTCTACAATTTTCCGAAGTTACAACAGAAGTAGTTCCTTTGATTTTTACAGCTAATCGAGGTCTACCAATTAAAGAAAAAATTGAACTTACAACAACTGGAGATTGATTAATAAAAGGCGCTGGAATTAAACCAGTGCCTTTTAGTTATTAGTTTTCTTTTTTAGAGTGACGAGTGGATTATAGTTCAAAATCATCGTTAGAGATAGAAGCACCAGACGTGACATCAGACCATCCAACGATAGCTTGACCGGATTCTTTTAAATAACCCTCTAGCAGTGGTTTAATATTATGAACATGTTCAATATAACCAACGAGTTGCCCACTATCATTTTCTAAGCGTTTATAAGATTGTACTAGAATATAATCTTGTGATGCGCTAGGTAAGAGTAAATGTAGCTCTTTCGCTTTTTTCTCTATTAGGCTGTTTTGAACCCATTTGTCTATAGGATATTCTTCTTCAGGATAAATATCAAAAGGATCTTCAGGTTTATGGTTCGAATAAATTGTTTGACCGTCCTTATTATGCAATCTAAAACGATATGGGAGATGGTTAAATAAGTCAAAATTTAGCATATAGTGAAACTCGGTCATTGTTTTGGAGAGTTCCGAGAACGTTTTAATATCGTTAGCCTCTGTTTTTGAGTTAGTCTGACTAATCGCTAAGTAGTTGGAGTCAATTACCAGATGAGGTATGCTAGTTTCTATATCATGGAATGCAAAGCTACCGTCAAAATCTGCATGATTGAGAGTTGAAATATCTGTAATGATTTGTATAGAAAACAAATAATTAAAGTAAGTCTTTAACGTAATAAAGAAATTATTTTCAGATTCATTTGAGGCAAAAGCCACTATTTTCTTGGGTATTAGCATATGAACATGATAACGGTATTAAGAGTAAATTGCAATTGTTATGTTCTCTGAAGTGGTGATTGATGGGTAGAGAATAGATAAGAAAGTGAAGACATTAATATTCAAAAAACTCTTTGTTTTTCTTAGCTTTATTTGATATAATAAGAGCTGTTGATTGTCCTTTGACAACTAATATAAACAATTTAATTTTAATTCGAATGAATTAAATGGAGCACCTTGATTTAGCGGGGTGCTCTATTTTATGATAATAATCAAAGCAAGGAGATTTTAATGACTAAAAAGGGATGGCGTATTATGCCTGCCATAATTACAACGGCTATATTAGGTTTTTCAGGGATTCTTATTGAAACATCTATGAATGTCACTTTTCCGCTTTTGATGAAAGAATTTGGGGTTAACCCCGCTGTTATTCAATGGGTGACAACAGGAAATTTGTTAGCTGTTGCTGTGACTGTGCCTTTGTCAGCATTTATGATTAAAAATTTATCAGAGAGACAAATTTTTACATTGGCAAATGTGCTTTTTTTATCTGGTGTTTTAATTGATAGCTTTGCCCCTAATTTAGCTATATTGTTAGTAGGGAGAGTCTTGCAAGGTGTTGGGACAGGATTAGCCCTCCCTTTATTGTTTCATATCATTCTTACACAAATCCCGATGGAGCGTAGAGGACTAATGATGGGAGTAGCTGCTATGGTCACACTTTTAGCACCGGCAGTTGGACCTACTTATGGCGGTGTTATTTCAGGAATGTTAGGATGGAAGATGATTTTTATGCTTCTGGCACCAATACTTATCATATCCACCTTTATAGGTTTGGCTTCTATTCCCAAACGTCAAGTAAGAATTAATGATAAACTCAATTTTCCTGCCTTTGTCAGTTTAGGTATTGGCTTGGCAACCCTTCTTTTAGCTATTGAAAAGGTGTCTATTTTTTACTTATTAGTAGCTATTGTTAGTTTTGTTATTTTTTACTATTTAAATAAACAGCTAGAATTTTTGAATTTGAATGTTTTTAAAGATAAAGATTTCTCAATCTTATTGTATGGCGTACTGGCTTTTCAAATGATTCCTCTAGCACTTTCGTTCTTATTACCTAACCTCTTGCAACTTGTTTTACATCAAACTTCAACCAAAGCTGGTTTGTTTATGTTTCCAGGTGCAATAGCAGTAGTTTTTTTATCCCCTTTTGCAGGTTATCTCCTGGATAAAATTGGTGCATTTAAGCCAATTATGATAGGTATCTCCCTTTCTTTGATAGGTTTAATTGGTACAGCTATATTCATTCCTGCGAAGTCTGTTGTAGTACTTTTAGCCTTTGATATTCTTACTAAAATTGGTATGGGGATTGGAGCAAGTAATATGGTTACGACTGCTTTAACAAAACTAAAGCCAACACAATCAGCGGATGGTAATAGTATCTTGAATACACTACAACAATTTGCGGGAGCTTTTGCAACCGCAGTAGCCTCACAAATTTTTACCATCGGACAAGTAGCTATTCCGAAAAATGGAGCTATAATTGGTAGTCAATTTGCAGTTCTATTCGTTATCGTTGTTGTTATCTTAGCTATTGTAGGATTAACTTATCTTCGAAAAAGAAAAGCAATATAATAAATTAAAATCCTATAGAGTACTGCTCTATAGGATTTTAATTTCTTTTGCAAAAAACGAACATTATTCAAATAAACTGAGAAAAAATTGACTAAAAATAAATAAAGTCTATAATTTAAAAAGGAAAGGTATGTTTTTACCTAGCGATGCTTTGTTATACAAAGTTATAGGAAGGCCATTTTACTCATTAGGAGAACCATTATGTTTAACGATATTCCTGTTTTTGATTATGAAGATATTCAATTAATACCAAACAAGTGTATTATATCTAGCCGCTCACAAGCTGACACAAGTGTCAAACTTGGAAACTATACCTTTAAACTTCCAGTAATCCCTGCTAATATGCAGACTATTATTGATGAAGAGGTAGCTGAAACATTAGCGTGTGAAGGTTATTTTTATATTATGCACCGTTTTAATGAAGAAGAAAGAAAACCTTTTATCAAGCGTATGCATGATAAAGGTTTAATTGCATCGATTTCGGTTGGGGTCAAAGACTATGAATATGATTTTGTGACAAGTCTGAAAGAAGATGCTCCTGAGTTTATCACTATTGATATTGCACATGGCCATTCTAACAGTGTTATAGAGATGATCCAACACATTAAACAAGAGCTTCCAGGAACTTTCGTTATTGCTGGAAATGTAGGAACGCCTGAAGCTGTTAGAGAATTGGAAAATGCAGGTGCAGATGCAACTAAAGTTGGTATTGGACCTGGTAAAGTTTGTATTACTAAAGTCAAGACAGGTTTTGGTACTGGAGGTTGGCAATTAGCTGCCTTACGTTGGTGTTCTAAAGCTGCTCGCAAGCCAATTATTGCTGATGGTGGTATTCGAACACATGGGGATATTGCAAAATCTATCCGCTTTGGTGCTAGTATGGTAATGATTGGTTCGCTGTTTGCTGGTCACCTTGAAAGTCCTGGAAAACTTGTGGAAGTAGAAGGACAGCAATTTAAAGAATACTATGGCTCAGCTTCTGAATATCAAAAGGGAGAACATAAAAATGTTGAAGGTAAGAAAATTCTATTACCTGTTAAAGGGCGACTAGAGGATACTTTGACAGAAATGCAACAAGATTTGCAAAGTTCTATTTCTTACGCAGGTGGAAAAGAATTGGATAGCTTGAGACACGTTGATTACGTTATTGTTAAAAATTCTATTTGGAATGGTGATTCCATTTAAATTAAATCTTGAAATCTTAATTAAAAATGTTACAATAGTTATCTATCATACATAACAATTAAATATATGATTTACTTATTTATGCTGAGGATTGGCTTAGCGTCTCTACAAGACACCGTAATGTCTAACAATAAGTAAGCTAATAAATAGCTTGCCTGTTGGTTCATGTTAATGAAGCGATAAATTAGAGGAGATTTGTGTCCTCTGATTGAGGTAAGTTATTTTTTTATTTTCTAAAGAGTGAAGGGGTTATTATGAAGTTATTGGAAGAACGTATTCTTAAAGATGGTGATGTTTTAGGTGAGAACATTTTAAAGGTTGATTCCTTTTTGACTCATCAGGTAGATTTTGAGTTAATGCAGGAAATAGGTAAAGTTTTTGCTGATAAATATAAAGAAGCCGGCATTACGAAGGTTGTTACGATTGAAGCATCTGGAATTGCGCCAGCAGTGTACGCAGCTCAAGCATTGGGCGTACCAATGATATTTGCTAAAAAAGCTAAGAACATTACTATGACTGAAGGTATCTTAACTGCTGAAGTGTATTCTTTTACAAAGCAAGTTACGAGTCAAGTTTCTATTGTGAGTCGCTTTTTATCTAACGATGATACTGTACTCATCATTGATGACTTTTTAGCAAACGGTCAAGCGGCTAAAGGATTACTTGAAATTATTGGTCAAGCTGGAGCTAAGGTTGCTGGTATCGGAATCGTTATTGAAAAATCTTTCCAAGATGGGCGTGATTTGTTAGAAAAAACAGGTGTTCCAGTTACTTCTCTTGCTCGTATTAAGGCGTTTGAAAATGGTCGAGTTGTTTTTGCGGAGGCTGATGCTTAATGAAATTTAATGAGCAAAGTAATTCGCAAGCAGCACTTCTAGGCTTGCAACACCTGTTAGCTATGTATGCAGGATCCATTCTTGTACCTATCATGATTGCTAGTGCTCTTGGTTATAATGCTAAGCAACTAACTTATCTTATTGCGACAGATATTTTTATGTGTGGGATTGCCACCTTATTACAATTACGATTAAGTAAGCACTTTGGAGTGGGCCTTCCAGTTGTATTAGGGTGTGCCTTTCAGTCTGTAGCTCCTTTATCAATTATTGGTGCACAACAAGGTTCTGGCTATATGTTTGGAGCTTTAATTGCTTCAGGAATATATGTCGTTTTAGTTGCTGGCATTTTTTCTAAAGTTGCAAATTTCTTTCCTCCAATTGTAACAGGATCAGTTATTACTACAATTGGTTTGACATTAATACCAGTTGCGATGGGAAATATGGGTGATAATGCAAAAGAACCAAGCTTACAATCTTTAACTTTATCACTAGTAACGATTGGTGTTGTTTTATTAATTAATATTTTCGCAAAAGGCTTTTTGAAGTCAATTTCAATCCTTATTGGACTCATTTCAGGTACAATTCTTGCAGCATTTATGGGCTTAGTTGATGCTTCTGTGGTAGCAGAAGCACCACTTGTACATATTCCGAAGCCATTTTATTTTGGAGCTCCTAGATTTGAATTTACTTCTATTTTAATGATGTGTATTATTGCAACAGTTTCTATGGTAGAATCAACAGGTGTTTACCTTGCGCTTTCAGATATTACAAACGATAAATTAGACAGTAAGAGACTTCGTAATGGTTACCGTTCAGAAGGATTGGCAGTATTACTTGGCGGCTTATTTAATACCTTTCCATATACCGGTTTTTCTCAAAATGTAGGATTGGTACAGATATCTGGGATACGTACGCGTAAGCCGATATATTTTACAGCTCTCTTCTTAGTTATACTTGGCTTGTTACCTAAATTTGGCGCAATGGCTCAAATGATTCCAAGTCCAGTTCTTGGTGGTGCTATGTTAGTTTTATTTGGTATGGTAGCACTTCAAGGGATGAAAATGCTTAATCAGGTTGATTTTGAGCATAATGAGCATAACTTTATCATTGCAGCCGTATCAATTGCAGCAGGAGTAGGTTTTAATGGAACAAATCTCTTCATTAGTCTTCCTAATACTTTACAAATGTTTTTGACAAATGGTATTGTTATCTCAACCCTGACAGCTGTTGTTTTAAATATCATTTTGAATGGATTGCCTAAAAAATTAATATGATACTTTCCTTTATTTATCAAAAAAGTTAATTTTTAGTTATTGATTTCAAGATGATAATAGAAAAGAAAAACTGAGTAATTTATTACTCAGTTTTTCTTTTATTCATGGTGAGAAGTTTTTGTTTTATTTAACCAAGCATAGGCTAGGCCGATGAAAACGCCCCCTCCTATCCAGTTACCAAAGAATACAAGTGTCCATTGGCGGATAACGTTTAGAAGAGTAAAACCTTTAATATGTTCGATATGGCTAAAAGCAGCTAACATAAAGGATGCAAAATTAGCAATTAAGTGTTCGTTTGATAGAAAAACAAACATAAAAATAGCAGATAAAATAACCGTCATTTTTGCCGATTCTTCTTTTAATAACATGTAAGCAAGGATAGCTAAATTCACAAACATATTAGCAATAATACCTTCTAGGAAAGCTCCTGAACTAGGTTTTCTTAACTTTTTAGCAACGACATGCCCTAAAAAGCTATCATTTGTTAAATGCTGAAATGAGTACGATTGATTAAACAACCAAGCTAATATGCAAGCACCAACGAGGTTGAAAAAAGTACAATAAATTAAAATTGTCATGGCTTTTTTCCAAGAGATATTTTTATTATAGGCTCCTGCAGTGAGATAAAGCATATTAGATGTCGCCAATTCACCATTAAATATTAAAACATAAATAAGTCCAAAACTAAAGATGAAAGCAAATACAAAACCTGATAGAGCAGGAGAAATTTTACCAATAGTATCAGCTGCGACGATACCAGCAGCAGTACTCATTGTCAAATAAGCCCCTGCTAGCATTGACCTCAAGGCGTAGCGTCCTAAACTCTCTTTGTAAAGCGCTTCCTTTTTGGCGCAATTGTAAGCAATTTTTTCTTGAAAAAGTGACATAGTATATTCCTTTTATGTGATTTTATTAACTTGATTAAATATTAAAAAGGAGGATCTTGATATCTTTTTAAGGTATCAGATCCTCAAAAGCGAGGAGATTAATGTTCAGAGGCACCAGAAGTGGCATCTGTGGCTTGATCCACGGGAGCATCCCCTGTGCTAGTTGAAGCGCTAGAAGTAGCGTCAACTGCTGAAGCTCCAGGAGCAGCAGTAGTTCCACCGACCAAACGTTGTCCAGTAGTTTGGAGGTACCAATCTAACCACGGTTTAAAGTTAAAGATAATTTCATTAATACCAGCATAAGATCCGTCTGGGTAGTACATAGCTTGATAGTTGTGAGTATTGATAACTTCTGGAGGTGTACCAGGAACGACTGTACGTACATATTCTTGATTTCCATTACGAAGAGTACCGATAACCCATTCAACATTTTTCATTCGTGCCGGTGGTAAACTACCATGAACTGTAGCCATACGGTTTCCTACTTGTTCACGAACACGTTTTCCTAACATTGTATCTGGATCTGGATGATTATTATTGTAATATAGAAATTGATTATTATCATCTGCATATGTTAGCTCAAATGGCATAGCATTTAAAAACATATTAAGTTGGTTAACAGTAAGTAAACCATTGTCTAGTTTAACGTAAGCATCCCCTTCAACGGCGTTAACTTTCTCAGCTGCCTTGTCTAACCAATCAGGATCATCTGGATCGATACCAGTAATGGTTGTATCGATTTGTCCCTGACAGTAGAGGTCTTCAGATTCAATAGCTTTAGGTTTTCTCAATGATGATACAACTCCTACATATTTGATAAAATTATCAAGACAAGTTTCTAAAAATTGAACAGTCCCAGGATTGATAATATTTCCATTATCGTCAAAGGCTTCTTTAGCTTTTCCTAATAAGAATTCATTTCCTGGAAGTGTGTAAGCATTAACGCCAGGAGCATCAAGGATTTTACGAAGGTGTATTTGAGCACGTGATGTGCCTTGATCATAATATGAAGCACCGACAATCATAACAGGTTTATTTTCGAGTGGATGCACAGCAAATGAGAGCCACTCAAGCACACTTTTAAGAGCGGCCGTAATAGTATGATTATGTTCAGGAGTGGCAATAATAACGCCATCAGCTCGTGTGATCTTATTATTAAGAAGACGAAGTTGGAAACTTTCTTCCCAATTTTGGTCTTGATTAAACATTGGAATATCATCGATTTCAAGGACTTCCAATTCAAATTTGGTTTTAAAATTCTTGCGAATAAATTCAAGCAACATACGATTATATGATTGCTCTGCATTTGAGCCAACAATACCTACAAATTTCATCTTAGTTATTCCCTTCTATACTCTTATAAACTTTCCCAGTCAAAATTTTCTGCTTCTTTTTGAAGTAAATCACGAGCATTTGATAATTTACCAGTAATCTTAACAAAAAGACGAAAATCATCAAAGATAGCATCTAGCTTCTGACTTGTTTCGATATCGTGTAGGTTGCCATCTTTATCAAAGGCTTGGAGAGAGTGTGATAACAAGAATTCGTCAGGTAAAACACTTGCTTTTAGTTCAGGAGCGTTAAGTATTTGACGTAATTGTAATTGTGCACGTGATGATCCAAGTGTTCCATATGAAGCACCAGTAATCATAACGGGTTTGTTGAGAAGTGGGTAAATACCATATGATAGCCAAGCTAAAACACTCATCAAGGCCGAAGGTATAGAATGATCATATTCTGGCGTACCAATAATAACACCATCAGCTTCTTCAATTTTAGCAGCAATATCCAAAATTACTTGGGGAACATTTTTATCAGCAGGTTTATTAAATAACGGAAGGTCTTTAACTTCGATGAGTTCAATTTCTGCTTTGTCAGCAAAGTGTTGTTGCATGTATTGTAATAATTGACGATTTGTTGATTTATTTGAGTTAGTTCCAACGATGCCAATAAGTTTCATATTAGAAATCCTCTTTCTTAATGATAAAATAGTTGAAAATGATGTTTTAAGCCATCAGATAAATAGATACGGTCATCTTTAGTGATGATAATGCCTTCAATGTAGGAAACAGCGTTTAAAATATCAAGAGCCTCTTTAATGGATAAGCCAAACAACCTTGTGGTCCAGATTTCACAGTCGACGGATTGTTTAGAAACAATAGAAATGCTAGCCATCTCTGTTTGTATCGGATAACCAGTCTGTCGATCAAAAATATGATGGTATTCCTTATCGTCAATAATCAGACGGCGTTCATAAGTACCTGAGGTTACAACAGATTGGTTTTTAATTTTGACAGCTCCAATATTTTGTCCCCGTTTCTTTTTCGGATGTTGAATGCCGATAACCCAATACCCTTCTGAACGATTAGGATTATCTCCGTGAACTAAAACGTTTCCGCCTAAATTAATGATAGCAGAATCAATCATCTCATTTTTGAGATAGGTCATAATTTTGTCAGCAATATATCCTTTTGCAAGTGCACCCAAATCAATTTTCATTCCTATCTGATTTAAAAAAACAGATTGATTTTTTGAATCTAGAAGTATATGAGTTGGGTCAGATAAAATCATAGCTTCTGATATTTCACTAGGGCTAGGTAGTTTAGCATCTGAAAATCCAATTCTCCAAGTTTGCACTAAAGGACCAATAGCAATATTTAGGTTACTAGGCCTAGCTAAGCTGTGTTCTTTCCCAATTGTGATTAATTCAAAGAGGTCTGGATGTACTTGAATAGGCTTGATACCAGCGTTGTTATTTATAGCCATTAACTCTGAATTAAAGTCATTTGCACTAAAGCGATTTTTGTAGAGCTCCAAGAGTTCTATGACCTCTTGGATTTGTTTTTGAGCATTTTTAGAATTAATTTGAATATCGATAGTCGTTCCCATGAGTCTTAAACTATGAGAAAGTTGCAAATTTTCCACCTCCAAAGCAATATATTCTAATGATACCGTTTTCTAACTTGAAAATCAACACTTATTTTCAAATATTTTCAATTTGTCAAGAAATATGCTTACAAAGACTATCAAAAGAGGTTACCTGGGTAACCTCTTTTACTATTTCTTATTTTTTCTTAAGTTCACCTTGAGGATAGTAGGTTCCTTCAGGCATATCGTTGATAAAAACATGGATATTTTCTTTAGGTGCTTTTGCAATGCGTGATACTACTTCAGTAACCTCGCGAGCTAATTCATTTTTTTGTTCTTGTGAGCGTCCCTCAAACAAGTCAATTTTTACAAATGGCATAATGTTACTCCTTTATGTTATTGGGCATCATTGTAACATAATGTTGTGAAAAAGTACACACTGTTTTCAATGGCTGGGAAAACTTCAGCCTTTGTGGTAAAATAGGTAGAATACTATAGAAAGTAGGATTTTCCGCTTTGGCTCAACTCTATTATAAATATGGGACAATGAATTCTGGTAAAACCATTGAAATTTTAAAAGTTGCTCATAACTATGAAGAACAAGGAAAACCTGTGGTTATTATGACAAGCGCCTTGGACACTCGAGATGAATTTGGAGTCGTTTCAAGTCGTATTGGAATGCGCCGTGAAGCAGTTCCAATTTCAGATGATATGGACATTTTCTCCTATATTCAGAATTTACCACAAAAGCCTTATTGTGTTTTAATTGATGAATGTCAATTTTTGAGTAAGAAAAACGTCTACGATTTAGCTAGAGTAGTAGATGACTTAGATGTACCAGTCATGGCTTTTGGTTTGAAAAATGATTTCCAAAACAATCTTTTTGAAGGTTCAAAACATTTGCTATTATTGGCCGATAAGATTGATGAAATCAAAACAATTTGCCAATACTGTAGTAAGAAAGCAACCATGGTTTTAAGGACAGAAAACGGAAAACCTGTCTATGAAGGTGATCAGATACAAATTGGTGGTAATGAAACATATATCCCAGTTTGTCGAAAACATTATTTTAATCCAGATATTTAAAAGATAATCGGTTTTAAAGGAGATACAAAGAAAAATGAATATTTATGATCAATTGCAGGCAGTTGAAGATCGTTATGAAGAGTTAGGTGAGTTACTTAGTGATCCAGATGTTGTTTCAGATACAAAGCGATTTATGGAATTATCACGTGAAGAAGCTAATACTCGAGAAACTGTCACAGCTTATAGAGAATATAAGCAAGTCATTCAAAATATTTCAGATGCTGAAGAAATGATCAAGGATGCTTCTGGTGATGCTGAATTGGAAGAAATGGCTAAAGAAGAACTTAAAGAATCAAAAGCAGCTAAAGAAGAGTATGAAGAAAGATTAAAAATCCTTCTATTACCTAAAGATCCTAACGATGATAAAAACATTATTTTAGAAATTCGTGGTGCTGCTGGTGGCGATGAAGCAGCGCTTTTTGCTGGTGATCTTTTAACAATGTATCAAAAATATGCTGAAACTCAAGGATGGCGTTTTGAAGTTATGGAATCATCCGTTAATGGTGTTGGTGGTATTAAAGAAGTGGTTGCTATGGTTTCTGGTCAGTCAGTTTATTCTAAGCTTAAATATGAATCAGGAGCTCATCGTGTTCAACGTGTTCCGGTGACAGAGAGTCAGGGTCGTGTTCATACTTCAACTGCAACTGTTTTGGTAATGCCAGAAGTTGAAGAAGTAGAATACGAAATTGATCAAAAAGATCTTCGCGTCGATATTTACCACGCGTCTGGTGCTGGTGGTCAGAACGTCAATAAAGTTGCTACTGCAGTTCGTATGGTACACATTCCTACAGGAATCAAAGTTGAAATGCAAGAAGAGCGTACTCAGCAAAAAAACCGTGATAAAGCGATGAAAATCATTCGTGCTCGTGTTGCTGACCATTTTGCGCAAATTGCTCAAGATGAACAAGATGCTGAACGTAAATCAACAGTTGGTACTGGTGATCGTTCAGAACGTATTCGCACTTATAATTTCCCACAAAATCGTGTAACAGATCATCGTATTGGTTTGACACTTCAAAAATTAGATACTATTTTATCTGGAAAAATGGATGAAGTTATTGATGCACTTGTTATGTATGATCAGACTCAAAAGTTAGAAGCCTTAAATAAATAATGAATTATGCGCAGTTAATCAAGCATTACGGACAGTTATTAGAAGCTTGTGGTGAAGAAGTCGAAAATTTTATTTATGTATTAAAAGACCTAAAACAATGGTCAACAACTGATTACCTTTTAAATCAAAATAGTAGTGTGAGTGATACTGATCAGCAATTAATGGAAAATATTTTTCAACAGCTTAAAAAACATAGATCACCGCAGTATATTACAGGTAAAGCTTACTTTAGAGACCTTATTTTCTTTGTTGATGAACGAGTTTTAATTCCAAGGCCTGAGACAGAGGAGTTGGTTGATCTAATCTTATCAGAGAATAAAGTAGAAGATTGTTCTGTTTTAGATATTGGTACAGGTAGTGGAGCAATTGCCATTTCTCTAAAAAAAGAACGCCCCTCTTGGGATGTTCTAGCTAGTGACATTTCTGTATCTGCATTAGACTTGGCAAAGGAAAATGCTAATAATTGTGATGCGGAAGTGACTTTTATAGAATCAGATGTCTTTAGTAACATTTCAGGTAAATTTGATATTATTGTGTCTAATCCTCCCTATATTTCTTACAATGACAAAGACGAGGTGGGGAAGAATGTGCTAGCTTCAGAGCCTCATAGTGCCCTTTTTGCAGACGAAGAAGGATTAGCTATTTATCGTAAAATCATTGAAAACTCAAGAGAATATTTGCAACCTAGAGGTAAATTATATTTTGAAATAGGTTACAAACAAGGTGATGATTTACGAAGTTTATTGAAAAGATATTTTCCAAACAATCGTTGCAGAGTTTTGAAAGATATATTTGGTAAAGATAGAATGGTGGTATTAGATAATGAATGATTTGGGACAGATTTTAGAGGATCATGGCGCAGTTATTATGCCAACAGAAACGGTCTACGGAATCTTTGCCAAAGCTTTGAGTGAAGAAGCTGTGAACCACGTCTATGAGCTTAAAAAAAGGCCTCGTGATAAGGCTATGAACTTAAATATATGTGATTTTGAGACTATTTTAAAATATTCTAAAAATCAACCGACCTATTTAAAGCAATTGTACGATGCTTTTTTACCAGGACCGCTAACCATTATTTTGGAAGCTTCACAAGAAGTTCCGCATTGGATCAATTCTGGGTTATTAAGCGTAGGATTTCGGATGCCTAAACACCCTGTAACCCTTGATATGATTGCTAACCATGGTCCACTGATTGGTCCTTCTGCTAATATTTCTGGATGTGATAGTGGTCGTGTGTTCTCAGAAATTCAAAAACAGTTTAATCATCAAGTTTTAGGTATTGAAGATGATAAAGCATTGACAGGTGTGGATTCTACTATTATTGATTTGTCTGGTGATAGAGTTAAGATTTTAAGGCAAGGTGCAATCACGCAAGAGGTACTAACGGCTACGATACCTGAATTAATTTTTGAAAATTAATTTAATCATCTTGCAACTAATAGTAAAAATGTGATAAATATAATGATTGAAACCATTATTTAAAAGTTATAACGAGCTTAAGGAGTAAAAAATGATTTTTGATAAAGACAATTTTAAAGAATTTGACCAAGAACTTTGGCAGGCTATTCATGATGAGGAAATTCGCCAACAAAATAATATTGAATTAATTGCATCAGAAAACGTTGTTTCAAAAGCTGTTATGGCAGCACAAGGTTCTGTTTTGACAAATAAATATGCCGAAGGGTATCCTAGTCATCGTTATTATGGAGGAACAGATTGTGTTGATGTAGTTGAAAGTTTAGCTATAGAACGAGCTAAGACGTTATTTAATGCTGAGTTTGCTAATGTTCAACCACATTCTGGTAGTCAGGCTAATGCAGCAGCTTACATGGCTTTAATCGAGCCGGGAGATACTGTCTTAGGGATGGACTTAGCAGCAGGTGGGCACTTAACACATGGCGCTTCAGTTAGCTTCTCAGGAAAAACTTATCATTTTGTTTCTTACTCTGTTGATCCTAAGACGGAGATGCTAGACTATGATAACATTTTGAAAATAGCACAGGAAACGCAGCCTAAATTAATTGTTGCAGGGGCGTCGGCTTATTCTCGCATTATTGATTTTGAAAAATTTCGTCAAATAGCAGACGCAGTAGATGCTTACTTAATGGTTGATATGGCTCACATTGCAGGTTTAGTTGCTTCTGGTCATCACCCTAGTCCTATTCCTTATGCTCATGTAACGACAACGACAACACATAAGACTCTACGTGGACCTAGAGGTGGTTTGATTTTAACCAATGATGAAGCAATTGCTAAAAAAATTAATTCTGCAGTCTTTCCAGGACTCCAAGGTGGACCATTAGAACATGTAATTGCTGCAAAAGCTGTAGCTTTGAAAGAAGCCCTAGATCCTTCCTTTAAAATATACGGTGAGGATATTATTAAAAATGCTCAAGCCATGGCTAAAGTTTTTAAAGAAGATGATGACTTTCATTTGATTTCTGATGGTACTGATAATCATTTGTTCTTAGTAGACGTCACAAAAGTTATTGAGAATGGCAAAAAGGCACAAAATGTTCTTGAAGAAGTCAATATCACCCTTAACAAGAACTCTATACCGTTTGAGCGACTATCACCATTTAAAACATCAGGTATTCGAATTGGTACTCCAGCAATTACTAGTCGAGGAATGGGAGTTGAAGAATCTCGAAGAATCGCTGAATTAATGATTAAGGCACTCAAAAATCATGAAAATCAAGATGTCCTCACAGAAGTTCGTCAAGAAATTAAATCATTAACGGACGCTTTCCCTTTGTATGAGAATTAATGTTATGATGGATTTTTATATCAAACAGATTATTATACATCAGTTTTCTCCTAACGACACAGAGTTAGTGCTATCAGATACTCCGTTAACCCTAACTCCAAGGATTGATGACTACTTTCGTAAAAAATTAAGTAAAGTTTTTTCTGATGAAGCTAAGCGTGGCTATTTTGGAGAGGATAATGTATTTATGAGTCATTTACAAGATGATTTATATGTTTCTTCCTGTCAAATTGCGCAACTTTGGAAAGAAGAGTTTGTCATATCGGAAGATCAAAAAACGAATGACTTAGTTTTTATTCAATTTGACAAGGATGGAATGGAACATTTTGCTTTCCTTCGAATCTCATTAAAGGAACAATTTGCTCATGTTTCTGAAAATCAAGAGCAGCCAATTACAATAACACAGAATAACCTTCCAAGTGCTGCTCAAACTCCAGATGAAGCTTTGGTTGTTAACAAGTCATCAAAGCAATACTATTTAATTGAAAAGCGTATCAAACACAATGGTTCATTTGCTAATTATTTTTCTGAAAATTTATTACAAGTACAACCAGAACAGTCTGTTAAAAAATCTATAAAAATGGTTGAACAGACAGCTCAAAAAATTGCTGAAAATTTCAACAAAGATGATTTTTCTTTCCAATCAAAAATGAAATCGGCTATTTATAAGAATTTAGAAGAAGAGCAAGAATTGTCTCCAGAAAAATTAGCAGATCAATTATTTGATGATAATTTAACAGCCAGGCTGACTTTTGTTGATGAATTGAAAGACGCAATACCTGGATCTGTTCAAGTAAGTGATATTGATCATTCCCGTCAAATTAAGAAGTTAGAGAATCAGAAGCTATCTCTTTCAAATGGTATTGAATTGATTGTACCCAACAATGTCTACCAAGATGCCGAATCAGTTGAATTTATCCAAAACCCTGATGGTACATACTCAATACTAATCAAAAACATACAGGATATTCAAAATAAATAATATGTTTAAATTTTTAAAACGTTTGATAGCATTAATTATTATTATTTTCATTGGGTACCGTCTAGTTATCATCCATGAAAATGTTAAAAAAGTGCTTCAATATCATGATTTAGTGCAGAATACTCTTGCAGAGAATGGTTCAGAGGCTAATGTGTACTTAGTATTATCTATGATTTATACTGAAACTAAGGGAGATGCTATAGATGTGATGCAATCAAGTGAAAGTATCAGTGGAACTACGAACAGTATTACGGATAGTCACACCAGTATTAAACATGGCGTCACTCTGTTGTCACAAAATATAAGTCAAGCTAAAAAAGCTAAGGTTGATGTATGGACTGCTGTCCAAGCATATAATTTTGGTTCTTCTTATATTGATTATGTAGCGGATCATGGGGGTGAAAATTCCATTGAGTTGGCCAAAAATTACTCTAAAAATGTTGTAGCTCCCAGCCTAGGAAATTATAACGGGGACACTTACTTTTACTATCATCCTCTCGCCTTAATTTCAGGAGGGAAGCTCTATAAAAATGGTGGTAATATTTACTACTCACGTGAAGTTCAATTCAACCTTTATTTGATAAAAATAATGGAGTTGTTTTAAGAAGGGTAAGTATGAAAAGACTAACTTATTATTTTAAGGGGTATATCAAAGAAACTATCTTTGGACCCCTTTTCAAATTATTAGAAGCCTCTTTTGAACTTTTGGTACCAATCGTTATTGCAAAAATGATTGACGAGACCATTCCACGAGGGGATAGAAGTAGTTTACTGTTGCAAATTGGATTGATTTTCTTTTTGGCTGCGGTGGGTGTTGTAGTAGCGATAACTGCTCAATATTATTCTTCAAAAGCCGCAGTTGGTTATACGAGACAATTGACAGAGGATCTCTATCAAAAAGTCATGTCACTGGGTAAAAAAGACAGAGATGAATTGGGAACTGCTAGTTTGATTACTCGTTTGACTGCTGATACATTTCAAATCCAAACTGGTTTAAATCAATTTTTACGTTTATTTTTGAGGGCTCCGATTATTGTTTTTGGTGCCATAATTATGGCTTTTTCCATTAGTCCCTCATTGACTATTTGGTTCTTGATAATGGTTGTCACGTTATTTATCATTGTTTTTGTAATGTCTCGACTATTAAATCCTATTTACCTTAAAATCAGAACTTTAACCGATTATTTGGTAAAGTTGACTAGGCAACAACTTCAAGGTGTACGAGTTATCCGTGCCTTTAATCAAGTAGATAGAGAGAGTGAAGCATTTAATGATATCAATTATCACTATACGAATTTACAATTAAAAGCAGGTAGGCTTTCTAGTTTAGTAACGCCTCTAACATTTCTAGTTGTTAATATCATTTTGGTTGTGATTATTTGGCGTGGTAATTTAAATATAGCTAATCATCTTTTATCACAAGGAATGTTGGTTGCTTTAATTAATTACTTATTGCAAATTCTTGTTGAATTGTTAAAAATGACAATGTTGGTGACATCACTGAACCAAAGTTATATCAGTGCTAAGCGAATTATAGCCGTTTTTGAAAGACCGTCTGAAATAATTGATGACAAACTTGAGCCAAAATATTCGAATAAGGCTTTAGAAGTGCAAGAAATGGCATTTTCTTATCCAAACTCCTCTGAAAAAGCTTTATCTGATATTACTTTTTCTATGAATGTAGGAGAAACTTTAGGGATAATTGGTGGAACTGGCTCTGGGAAATCAACCTTGGTTAATTTACTGCTTCATATTTATAAAGTGCAAGAAGGGGATATTGATATATATCATCAGGGAAAAAGTCCAGATACAATTTCAAATTGGCGTAGCCTGGTAAGAGTTGTTCCTCAAAATGCTCAGTTGTTTAAAGGAACTATTCGTTCTAACCTTTCTTTGGGACTTGGTAAAGTTAGTGAGGAAAAACTTTGGACTGCTTTAGAAATAGCACAAGCTAGTGATTTTGTAAAAGAAAAAGATGGTCAACTTGATGCCCCTGTAGAGAGTTTTGGTAGGAATTTCTCTGGTGGTCAAAGGCAAAGGTTGACGATTGCAAGAGCTTTAGTTCAAGATAAGATTCCATTTTTGATTTTAGACGATGCAACATCTGCATTGGATTATTTAACAGAAGCTCGTTTATTTAAAGCTATAATTAAACATTTCAACCAAACTAATCTTATTATTGTATCACAGAGAATTAATAGTATACAAAATGCAGATAGAATCTTACTTCTTGATAAGGGCAAACAAGTTGGTTTTGATAATCATCAATCTTTATTAGCTCATAACAAAGTTTATAAGTCCATTTACCATTCACAAAATTTTAAGGAGGAGGAGTAAATGAAAGCAAGTCATCCTAAAAAGATACAAAAAAAGCTTGTTCAAGATCTTCTTTCTAAAAAAAGCTTAGTAGGAATGGCATTATTAGGGACGGTAGTACAAGTTTGCCTCACTGTTTATTTGCCTGTTCTAATTGGACAGGCGGTAGACGTTGTATTATCGCCTCATTCTATGATATTATTGTTACCTATAATGTGGAAGATGGTTGCAGTTATTTTAGCAAATACTATTATTCAATGGATTAATCCTCTGCTCTATAACCGCTTAATTTTTCATTATGTTGCTTCTTTAAGAAAGGCTGTAATGGAAAAGTTGAATCTATTACCTATAGCTTACCTTGATAAACGTGGCATAGGTGACTTGATTAGTCGTGTGACTACCGATACGGAGCAATTATCAAATGGTTTATTAATGGTTTTTAACCAGTTCTTTGTTGGTTTATTAACTATTCTAGTTACTATTTTTAGTATGGCAAAGATTGATTTATTAATGCTTTTTTTGGTATTATTTCTGACGCCTTTATCACTCTTTCTAGCCCGCTTTATTGCTAAAAAGAGTTATCACTTATATCAAAATCAAACGGCATCACGAGGACGACAAACTCAATTCATTGAAGAGATGGTGAGTCAAGAAAGCCTTATTCAAGCATTCAGTGCGCAAGAAGAAAGTAGTGATCATTTTAGGACTATTAATCAAGAGTATGCTAACTTTTCTCAATCAGCAATTTTTTATTCTTCAACTGTCAATCCATCAACCCGATTTATCAATAGTTTGATTTATGGCTTCTTAGCAGGGATTGGTGCCCTTCGTATTATGTCAGGTGCTTTTAGTGTTGGTCAATTAATCACTTTCTTAAATTATGTCAATCAATATACTAAGCCATTTAATGACATCTCTTCCGTCCTGTCTGAGATGCAAAGTGCTCTGGCTTGTGCAGAACGCCTTTACTCTATTTTAGAAGAATCGTCACCAAATATAACAGGTACAGAAAAACTTGATTCATCAACGGTCAAAGGTCAAATCGATTTTAAAAACGTTATTTTTGGTTATAATAAATCAAAACCACTATTGAATGGTATTAATTTACACATTCCAGCAGGAGCTAAGGTCGCTATTGTAGGACCAACAGGTGCTGGGAAGTCTACTTTAATCAATTTATTAATGCGTTTCTATGAAGTTGACGGGGGAAATATCCTTTTAGATGGTAAGCCTATTACTGATTATGAGCCATCACAATTAAGGCAAGAAATTGGAATGGTATTACAAGAAACGTGGTTAAAAAGTGCTACGATTCACGATAACATTGCATATGCCAATCCTAAAGCTAGCCGTGACGAAGTGATAGAGGCTGCAAAAGCAGCTAATGCAGATTTCTTTATCAAACAATTACCGAATGGATATGATACGTATTTAGAAGATGCTGGAGACTCGTTATCACAGGGGCAGTGTCAGCTATTGACAATTGCTCGTATTTTTCTTAAATTACCTAGAATATTGATATTAGATGAGGCAACATCGTCTATAGATACTCGTACTGAAGTTCTTGTTCAAGAAGCATTCCAAATGTTGATGAAGGGGAGAACAAGCTTTATTATTGCACATCGCTTATCTACCATTCAAACAGCAGATATTATTTTAGTTATGGTATCTGGTGAAATTGTAGAAGTGGGTAACCACTCTGAATTAATGGCTCAAAAAGGTATTTATTATCAAATGCAAAATGCACAAAAGTAGTAAGAGGAGTTATATGAAAAAAAGGCTTCAACTATTATTACTGATATTTATTTCTGCAGTTTCATGGTTTATCAGTAACCAACTAGCAACTAAGAATACGGTATTATCTGTTTTAATAGGTTTAGTTGCAGTTATTGGGATAACGTGGTTAATTGTAAGTCTGCTCTATTATTTGATCGTGAAGTTAATTGCAGTTATATTTCATGATTGAAATCGTTAGATAGATATAAAAAAAGCTAGGAGTAAGTTCCTAGCTTTTTTTATTAATTTACAAATGTTGTAATCTCTTTTTCAATATTGGCGATTTTTGTTTCTGCATCTGCTAAATCATTACCGACCGTGGCAATATAGAACTTGATTTTTGGTTCAGTTCCTGAAGGGCGAACTGCAATCCATGAATCATCAGCTAACGTGTACTTCAAAACATTACTTGGAGGAGTTGTTAAGTTAGATATTGTTCCATCATTTTTAGTAGCGGTTTGTTTTTGGAAATCTTCTAATAATACAATATCAGTATTGTTAAATTGTTTTGGACCATTTTCACGGAATTTGTCCATAATCTTCTTAATTTCAGCAGCTCCATCCACTCCTGAAAGTGTTACTGAAATCGTTTTTTCAGCAAAATAACCATATTCTTTGTAAATTTCATCAATACCATCTGCAAGTGTTAAACCACGCGAACGGTAATAAGCTGCAATCTCAGCAACCAAAAGAACTGCTTGAATAGCGTCTTTATCACGGACAAATGGTTTAATAAGATATCCGAAGCTTTCTTCAAAACCAAACATATAGGTGTGGTTATGTTTTTCTTCAAACTCTTGAATTTTCTCAGCGATGAATTTAAATCCAGTTAAAACGTTAAACATTGTAGCGCCATAACTTTCGGCAATTTTTGTTACTAATTCTGTTGATACGATTGATTTAGCGAGAGCAGCATTTTCTGGAAGTGTTCCTGCTGTTTTATGAGCTTCCAGGATGTATTTCGCAATAATCGCTCCAATTTGATTTCCAGAAAGGTTTTTATAAGAACCATCTGGTTGGCGAATTTCAACGCCTAGGCGGTCTGCATCAGGATCAGTAGCTACTAAGACATCTGCATCAACTTCTCGTCCGAGTTCTTCAGCAAGAGCAAAGGCAGCTTGGCTTTCAGGGTTAGGAGATTTGACAGTAGAAAAGTCTGGATCTGCCTTAGCTTGTGATTCTACTACAACAACAGATTCAAAACCGGCTTGAGCAAGGGCACGGCGTGTCAACATCTCACCAGTTCCGTGGAGAGGAGTATAGACAATTTTCATGTCTTTTCCAAAGTTATTGATTAAATCTTGATTGATATTAACATCTTTAACCTCTCTAAGATATTCAATATCAACATCTTCACCGATAACTTGAATAAGACCCGCTGATTTGCTTTCATCTAAATCAGCAAGTTCAACTGCAAATGGATTTTCAATAGCACGGATAAAGTCTGTTAGTGCATCAGCATCAGCTGGTGGTAGTTGACCTCCGTCTTGTCCGTAGACTTTATAACCATTGAAAGGTGCTGGATTGTGGCTTGCAGTAACCATAATACCAGCATAGGCATTTAAATGGCGAACAGCAAAAGAGAGTTCTGGTGTTGGACGAAGAGCTTCAAATACGTAAGATTTAATTCCATGCTGTGCCAAGACCTGTGCAGACTCAAAAGCAAATTCTGGAGAGAAGTGGCGTGAATCATAAGCAATGGCTACACCACGTTTTTTAGCTTCCTCTCCCTTAGTTTCGATTAATTTTGCCAATCCTTCGGTTGCTTGACGGACAACATAAATATTAATACGATTTGTACCAGCACCAATATAACCACGCATACCAGCAGTACCAAATTCTAAGTTTGTGTAAAAAGCATCTTCTTTTGTTTTTTCATCCATTGATAGTAATTCTTGACGAAGATAGTCAGGAAGCTGCTCAAAATCTAACCATTTTTGAAAATTTTCTGTGTAAGTCATTGAAATACTCCTTCAATATTTATAAACGCTTTCATTATAACATGTTTTTTTCAATATGACTATAAAATATAAGTAAGAAAAGCCAGGAAGATTTCTTCCTGGCCAGTTTTTAATGTTTAATATTGAGAATACGAGGAACAGTTAGATATACAATGATAGCTGCAATGACCATCTCAGCTAATGAATTAGATGAAATAATCCCAGCGAGCATTAGCTTGATATTCCCATTATAAGTACTTGAAAAAAAGATAAAAATTCCAGATAAAACAAATACTGTGTTTGTTAGAGAGCCTATAGCACCTGAGATAGCCAAACCAAAGCGGTCGTGTAGTAATTTGTAAACGAAATAAGGAATAATCCCGATTAGAATACGTGGTACAAGTGCAATAATTAGCGAATAAAAATTACCATTTTCAACAAAAGGTGAGAAGAGGTAACTCGTTGGTAATAGAACAATGCTGCTGTTAGCTACGCTGATCCCCCCCATTAAGGCGCCTAGAGTTGCACCAATACGAGGTCCATAGGCTATAGATGCAATAATAACTGGGATATGCATCAAAGTAGGTTTAATAGGGACTAACCAAAAACTAAAAATAAATGATGACAAAAAATGAATGACAAGCATAATAGCAAAAAAGATTGCAATTATAGCAATGTTAGAGGATTTGTTTTTCTTTTTCATTATAACTCCTTAAATTAAACTAGAAATAGTATACAAATTTACAGCCTAATTTGCAACTTCTTGTATACATTTAAGTATAGTGGAGATATCAGCCAGGGCTCCTTGACCGGTATCACCACAGGCAAGCAAACTAATACGAGGTTCAATTTCCTGATAACCTATTTTTTTCAAAATATTAATGTTACGTTGGGTGATTGTATTATGATACATCTTTGTATTCATTGCTGGTGCGATAAGTTTTGGAGTTTCATCGGGCATAGCAAGAGCAACGCTTGTTACGATGTTATCAGCGAAGCCATATGCTAGATGAGCAATAGTATTAGCAGAGGCAGGTGCAACGATAAATAAATCTGTGCGTTTTGCTAATTCGATATGGTTGATGATTTTTGGGTTATGCTCATCCATAACATCTAAATGAATAGGATTTTTTGATAATACTTGCAGAGTTAACGGTGTAATAAATTCTGTGGCAGCTTGTGTCATTATGATGTGAACATCATAGCCAATTTTAGTTAATTGACTTGTAAGGTCTGCTGCTTTATAGGCCGAAATTGAACCGGTGACGGCTAGTGTAATACGTTTAATCATATTTTTTTACCTTTTCGTAAATTAATTGAGCAATATCTTCTTTGGTGGTAGCTTTATACACATTATCATGATCAAGTAGGTAGGCTATGTGATGTTTTGAGGTAATATCAATGAGGTCATTAGCTAAAATAAACGTAGCTTTATTTTTGATTAAGCTATGACGAGCAACTTTAAAAAGATTTTCTTTAGTAACGTTCACAAGTAGTTTAAAACCTACTAGAGTAATTTGAGGATTCCATTTTTTCACAAGGCTGATAACTTTTGGTGTTTTTTTGAGAAAAAGGACTTGATATTCTGATTCAGATGATATTTTCCCTTCGTGGTTATCTTTGCGCAAAAAAGTATCTAAATCATCGCTTGATTTAACCTTTTCGAAATCAGCCATGTAGACGGGGGTATAGTCAGACACTGCCATGCTATGAATTAAAATATCATGCTCTTTCACTAATGGCTTCAAGGTTTTTATTAATGAGTCAACGTCCTCAATCTCAAATATGGATAAGTTGGTAGCAGATTCTGGTTTGACTGCATTTTTAGTAGTCACGAGTGTCACCTGATGTCCTTCTCGTAAATATTTTTCTGCAATTATTTTTCCTAAAGCTCCTGTTGCGTGATTCGTGATACTCCTAACGGTATCAATTTTCTCGGTAGTTCCACCTGATGTAATCAAAATTTTCATAGCCATATTGTACATAAAAAAATGCTTTTCGTAAATAAAAGATATATTTCTTCTTGATAGTAATTGAATTTGAGGGAAACTTACTGGAAAATTTCAAGCGATTGCGATAAAATAAATCTTGCAGAGTTTTCTAGAGAAAGGAGGTCAGATTTATTGGAATGGCAAGATCTAGCGCAATTACCTGTATCTATTTTTAAAGACTATGTTACAGATGCTCAAGACGCGGAAAAACCTTTTATATGGACAGAAGTATTTTTAAGGGAGATTAATCGCTCAAATCAAGAAATTATTTTGCATATTTGGCCGATGACTAAGACAGTCATTCTGGGGATGTTAGATCGAGAATTACCACATTTAGAATTAGCAAAAAAAGAAATCATCAGTCGTGGTTATGAACCAGTTGTTCGGAATTTTGGTGGTCTCGCAGTTGTAGCTGATGAAGGAATTTTAAATTTTTCATTGGTTATTCCAGATGTTTTTGAGAGAAAATTGTCTATCTCAGATGGGTATCTTATAATGGTCGATTTTATTAGAAGTATATTTTCGGATTTTTATCAACCTATTGAGCACTTTGAAGTAGAGACCTCCTATTGTCCTGGTAAGTTTGATCTTAGTATAAATGGCAAAAAATTTGCTGGCTTGGCTCAGCGCCGTATAAAGAATGGTATTGCGGTATCGATTTACCTTAGCGTTTGTGGCGATCAAAAAGGGCGGAGTCGAATGATTTCAGATTTTTATAAGATTGGTCTAGGTGATACGGGTAGTCCAATTGCTTATCCAAATGTAGATCCTGAAATTATGGCTAATCTATCTGATCTATTAGATTGTCCTATGACAGTAGAAGATGTTATTGATCGTATGTTGATTAGCCTTAAACAAGTAGGTTTTAATGATCGTTTACTGATGATTAGGCCCGATTTAGTTGCAGAGTTTGATAGATTTCAGGCTAAGTCTATGGCTAATAAGGGGACGGTGAGCAGAGATGAATAATGTCCAAGGTAATTTATTTCGTCCATTAACGCTTCCCAATGGATTGAGCTTAGAAAATCGTTTTGTTCTATCACCTATGGTAACTAATTCTTCTACATCAGAAGGTTTTGTAACTGATGACGACATAGCATATGCTGTTCGTCGTGCTAAATCTGCTCCATTACAAATTACTGGAGCAGCATATATCACAGAATATGGTCAGTTATTTGAATATGGTTTTAGCGTTTCAAAGGATGAGGACATTCCTGGTTTGACTAAATTGGCTAAAGCAATGAAGTCTAAGGGAGCGAAAGCTGTTTTGCAGCTGACGCATGCTGGACGTTTCTCAAGTCACACTTTGGCAAGACACGGATATGTGTATGGTCCCAGCCCTATGCAATTGCAATCGCCATACCCACATCAGGTTAAAGAACTAACACACAAAGATATACTAAGGATTATCGATGAATATGTCCAGGCTACAAGACGAGCTATACAAGCTGGATTTGATGGTGTTGAAATATCTTCTGCACAACGATTACTAATTCAAACCTTTTTCTCAACCTTCTCAAATCAAAGAAAAGATGAGTATGGTCCTCAAACTTTGACTAATCGCTGTCGTTTAGGCTTAGAAGTTTTTAAAGCGGTACAAAAAGTTATCAGAGAAGAAGCAGAGTCAGATTTTATCCTTGGTTTTAGAGCGACGCCTGAAGAAACTCGCGGTTCACAAATTGGATATAGCATTGAAGAGTTTATGGAATTTCTTGAAAAAATTTTAGCGATTGCTCAGGTAGATTATCTTGCCGTTGCAAGCTGGGGGCATGATGTCTTTAGAAATACTATACGTTCTGAGGGAGTTTACAAAGGGCAGCTGGTTAATCAAGTTATATTTGAACATTTTGGTGATAGAGTTCCAATTATGGCAACTGGAGGTATTAATAGTGCTTCAAAGGTGTTTGAAGCCTTACAACATGCTCATATGGTAGGAGCTTCCACGCCCTTAGTAGTTGATCCGGAATTTTTACAAAAAATAAAAGCTAAGCGTTCTGATCAGATTAATTTAAGGATTAAAGTGAGTGATTTAGAAGGTTTGGCGATTCCAAAAGCCTCCTTTAAAGATATTGTTCCTTTGATGGATTATGGAGAATCTTTGCCAAAGGAAGCTCGAGAAGTTTTTAGAGAACTTCGAAGCAATTATAGGGAGGAAAGATGAAATTAAGTGTCCTTGATTATGGGCTTATTGATTATGGAAAAACTGCAAGTGATGCAATACAAGAAACGATTCTTTTATCACAAGAGGCGGAGCGACTAGGCTATCATCAATTTTGGGTGGCTGAACATCACGGTGTTAGGGCATTCAGTATTAGCAATCCAGAATTAATGATAATGCATTTGGCTAACCAGACTAAATCTATCAAAATTGGCTCTGGAGGTATAATGCCTCTGCACTATAGTAGTTTTAAACTCGCGGAGACTCTCAAAACATTAGAGACATGTCATCCGAATCGAGTAAGTATTGGTTTAGGAAATTCACTAGGGACAGTTAAAGTTTCAAATGCACTTCGTAGCTTACATAAAGCACATGATTACGAAGAGGTACTGGAGGAATTGAAGTCATGGCTTATTGATGAATCATCCAGCAAGAAACCATTAGTTCAACCGACTCTTTCTAGCTTCCCAGACTTATATGTGTTGGGGAGTGGTCAAAAATCAGCTTATTTAGCGGCTAAACTTGGCTTAGGCTTTACCTTCGGTGTTTTTCCTTTTATGGACAAAGACCCATTGACAGAAGCTAAAAAGCTTTCATCTCTTTATTATCATCAGTTTGAAGAATATTATCCTAATAAGTCTCCTAATTTGATGGTAGCTGCATTTGTAGTTATAGCTGATACTTCAGAAGAAGCTGAAAACATAGCAAAGACTTTAGATATCTGGATGCTAGGAAATAAAGACTTCAATGAATTTGCAACATTTCCTACTATTGAAGAAGCTAATCATTACCAATTGACTCCTGAACAAAAAGCAAAAATTAAATCAAATCGCCACCGTATGATTGTAGGTGATCCAAAACAAGTTAAAGAAAGCCTTGACGCTTTAGTTAATGCTAGTCAAGCAGAAGAACTACTTTTGATTCCTCTTGTTCCAGGACTTGATCAACGAATCAAATCCTTAAAATTATTATCACAGTTATATTAATCACGTTTTCTCAGAAAGGAAATTACTCATGAAAAAAATTGCGAACTACTTATTAATTGAAAAAAATGAAGAACTTTATACTATCAGTTTAACTCCAGAACTTCAAGATGACTTGGGAACTGTCGGATATGTGGAATTCACAGATGATACAAATTTAGAAGTTGATGATGTTATTTTAAATATTGAAGCTTCAAAGACGGTTATGGCAATTTTATCTCCTCTTACAGGTAAAGTTGTTAAAGTTAATACAGCTGCAAGTCAAGAACCAACTTTGTTAAATTCTGAAAAAGCTGACGAAAATTGGTTGGTTGTGTTAACAGACGTTGATTATGCTGCTTTTGAAGCTTTAGAAAATGCCTAATCAAAAACAACTATTGCTAGCCATGATTGAGTATCTTCAGTCAGAAAATTTAACAGACGTTGATGACTTGAGGACCACCGATTTGCAAACGGTTTGGCGTGGTCTAGTTAATCAACAAGATCCTCAAAACATTAGTCAAGAGTACCTGTCTTTAGAAGATAGGTATTTGTCACATTGGTGGAATACTCAAAAAGTAAAAACGATAGACGTCTGTCATCAAACGGTATATTCAAATGTATTTACCTACCATGGGGATATTTGCTTATTACAAGTGGATGCTATTGTTAATGCAGCAAATAGTAAGTTGTTAGGTTGTTTTATTCCTAATCACCATTGTATTGACAATCATATTCATACGTTTGCAGGTTCACGATTACGTTTAGCATGTCATCAATTGATGACACAACAAGGACGAATGGAAGCCGTAGGACAAGCTAAACTTACCGAATCCTATCATCTTCCTTGTAAGTATGTTATTCATACAGTCGGACCTTACGTAAAAGTTGATCAAAAGCCATCTCGTATAAGAGAGGATTTATTAAAGTCTTCTTATAAATCCTGCTTACAGTTGGCAGTTCGAGCTAATCTTAAAACAATTGTCTTCCCTTGTATATCAACGGGAGAATTTGGTTTTCCTAATCAAAGAGCTGCTGAATTGGCTGTTCAAGCGATATTAGAGTGGCAACGCGAAAATCAGCACAAACTCTATATTATTTTCAATACATTCACACCTAAAGACCAAGAGATTTATCAAAAATTATTATTAAAAGAGGAAATAGATGACAGTGTGGAAGACTCTAGAAAAAACTAATCATTCTCAATCAGAAATACTAAGTCAGTTAATAGAAGAATCAGATGCTATTGTAGTTGGTATTGGTGCAGGCATGTCTGCAGCGGATGGATTTACCTATATTGGCCCCAGATTTGAAGAAGCTTTTCCGGATTTTATTGCTAAATATCAACTATTAGATATGTTGCAAGCAAGTCTTTATGACTTTGAAGATTGGGAAGAATATTGGGCCTTCCAAAGTCGTTTTGTGGCACTTAATTATTTAGATCAACCGGTAGGACAAGCTTATCTTGATTTAAAGGATATTTTAGCGAAAAAAGAATATCATATTATTACAACTAATGCTGATAATGCCTTCGCTGTGACTGATTATAATTTAGAAAAAGTTTTTCATATTCAAGGTGAATATGGCTTATGGCAGTGTAGTCAACATTGTCATCAACAAACTTATCGAAATGATCAGGCAATTCGTCAAATGATTGCACAACAAAAGGATATGAAGATTCCTAGTAACTTAATCCCAAAATGCCCAAAGTGTGATCAACCGTTTGAAATTAATAAACGTAACGAAGAAAAAGGTATGGTGGAAGATGCTGACTTTCATGCTCAACGACAACGTTATGAAAATTTCTTATCACAACATCAAAATGACAAAGTTCTTTATCTAGAGATTGGAGTTGGACATACCACGCCACAATTTATTAAGCATCCGTTTTGGCGATTCGTCTCTTTAAATGAAAACTCTTTATTTGTTACTCTTAATCACAAGCATTATCGCATTCCTCAAAAGATTCGCTCAAGGAGTGTGCAACTGACACAGCATATCGCTGAATTAATTGCTGAAGCGAAAAAAGAAATTATTGGATAACTAAATTGCTATAAAAGGAGACCTAAATGTATCTTATTGAACCAATTAGAAATGGTAAGCGTATCACAGACGGTGCGATTGCACTTGCCATGCAAGTTTATATTTTACAAAATGTTTTTTTAGATGATGATATTTTATTTCCATACTATTGTGATCCCAAAGTTGAAATCGGAAAATTTCAGAATGCAGTTATAGAGACAAATCAAGAATATTTGAAAGAACATGATATTCCTGTTGTTCGTCGAGATACTGGTGGAGGGGCTGTTTACGTTGACTCAGGTGCTGTAAATATTTGCTATCTCATGAAAGATCATGGACAATTTGGTGATTTCAAACGAGCTTATGAGCCAGCTATTAAGGCCCTAAAAACTTTAGGTGCTTCTAGTGTTGAAATGAGGGGACGAAATGACTTAGTTATTGATGGTAAAAAAGTATCAGGTGCAGCAATGACGATAGTAAACGGTCGTATTTACGGTGGTTACTCTCTTTTATTAGATGTTGATTTTGATGCTATGGAAAAAGTGTTAAATCCTAATCGGAAAAAAATTGAATCTAAAGGGATAAAATCTGTCCGAAGTCGAGTAGGAGATATTCGTAGCCACTTGTCAGAAGATTATCGTCATATCACAACCGATCAATTTAAAGATTTAATGGTTTGTCAATTATTACATATTGCTCATATTGATCAGGCAAAACGCTATCATCTAACCGAAAAAGATTGGGCTGCGATTGACGCTCTAGCTGATGAAAAATATAAGAATTGGGATTGGAATTATGGTAACTCACCACAGTATTCGTATCACAGAGATGCTCGTTTTCCGTCAGGAACTTACGATTTTCACTTAGAAATTGAGAAAGGTATTATTACGAATTGCCGTATTTATGGTGACTTTTTCAGTTCTAAAGATATTTCAGATATTGAAAACCTTCTCATTGGTTGCCCTATGAAAGAAGAATTAGTCTTGGAAAAATTAAGTACTTTATCATTAGAAGATTATTTTGGTCAGACTAGTCCAGAAGAAATAAAAGCAGTTTTATTTTCATAAAACGAACATTTTAATTTTTTTTTGCAAAAAAATATGTTTTTATAGGGAATATTGCTATACTATTTTTATTATTTAAAAGGAGAATATCATGAAAACAGATATTGAAATAGCGCAAAGCGTCGCCCTAAAGCCTATTGCTGAGATTGTTGAGCAAGTAGGAATTGGTTTTGATGATATAGAATTGTATGGTAAATACAAAGCAAAATTATCTTTTGATAAGATTGAAGCTGTAAAATCTCAAAAAGTAGGAAAGTTAATTTTAGTAACTGCTATTAATCCGACACCAGCAGGTGAGGGAAAATCCACTATGAGCATTGGATTAGCTGATGCTTTAAATAAAATTGGTAAAAAAACGATGATTGCTCTTCGCGAACCTTCTTTAGGTCCTGTAATGGGTATTAAAGGAGGAGCTGCTGGAGGTGGATACGCACAAGTACTACCAATGGAAGATATTAATTTGCATTTTACTGGTGATATGCACGCAATCACAACTGCTAATAATGCTTTATCAGCTCTACTTGATAATCATATTCATCAAGGCAATGAATTAGATATTGACCAACGTCGAGTGATTTGGAAGCGTGTAGTTGATCTTAATGATCGTGCTCTTCGTCAGGTGATCGTTGGCTTAGGAAGCCCTGTCAATGGGATACCACGTGAAGATGGCTTTGATATTACTGTTGCTTCTGAAATAATGGCTATTCTATGTTTAGCTACTGACCTATCAGATTTAAAGAAACGCCTGTCAAATATTGTTGTGGCTTACTCAAGGGACCGTAAACCAATCTATGTTAAAGATTTGAAGATTGAAGGAGCTCTCACACTTATCCTAAAAGATGCTATCAAACCTAATTTGGTTCAAACCATTTATGGGACACCGGCTCTTGTCCATGGGGGACCATTTGCTAATATTGCACATGGATGTAATTCTGTCTTAGCGACTTCAACAGCTCTACGCTTAGCAGATTACGTTGTTACTGAAGCTGGTTTTGGAGCAGACTTGGGCGCTGAAAAGTTTCTTGATATAAAAACGCCAAACCTTCCGACTTCTCCCGATGCGATTGTTATTGTTGCTACATTGCGTGCATTGAAAATGCATGGAGGTGTTTCAAAAGAAGATCTCTCACAAGAGAACGTCGAAGCAGTTAAAAGAGGTTTTACAAATCTCGAGCGTCACGTTAACAATATGCGTCAATATGGTGTTCCGGTAGTTGTAGCTATCAATCAGTTTACTGCAGATACAGAAAGTGAAATTGCAACTCTTAAAACCTTATGTAGTAATATTGATGTGGCAGTTGAATTAGCAAGTGTGTGGGAAGATGGAGCAGACGGTGGCCTTGAACTTGCACAGACTGTTGCTAATGTGATTGAAACACAATCATCCAATTACAAACGCTTATATAGTGATGAAGACACTATTGAAGAAAAAATTAAAAAAATTGTTACTAAAATATATGGTGGTAATAAAGTTCATTTTGGACCTAAGGCACAAATACAATTAAAAGAGTTTAGTGACAATGGCTGGGACAAGATGCCTATTTGTATGGCAAAGACACAATATAGCTTTTCTGATAATCCAAATTTACTTGGTGCTCCAACTGACTTTGATATAACTGTTCGTGAATTTGTTCCAAAAACAGGAGCTGGTTTTATAGTTGCTCTTACTGGAGACGTATTGACAATGCCTGGTTTACCTAAAAAACCTGCAGCTCTCAATATGGATGTTTTAGAAGACGGTACAGTCGTTGGATTATTTTAAATAATAAAGAGGTAGGGCTTGTGATGCTAGCCTCTTTTTATTGGGGATTAGATTTTAACTAGAGATAATTTAGAATAATAGAATGCTATTCAAGTGACAGTATGCTATAATAAAATGATTGATTTGGAGGGGGGAAAAACTTATCAGTAATAAAGTCAAAATTGTTCGTTTACTTAATAAGAGTAAGAAAAGTTTACTAAGGGGTATATTTAGTCGAACAACCGTTATCGCTATTTTATTGATTTTACAATAGACTTCCTGCGAAACAAAATATGGTACAA
>NZ_KV806592.1:0-1187 GCF_001811765.1 Streptococcus sp. HMSC076H09
ATGTCACAATTTGATCGCATTCACTTAGTTGTCTTAGATTCAGTGGGTATTGGAGCGGCACCAGATGCCAATGATTTTGTCAATGCAGGAGTTCCTGATGGTGCTTCAGACACGCTTGGCCACATTTCAAAAACAGTTGGACTTGCGGTGCCAAACATGGCTAAAATTGGACTTGGTAATATTCCTCGTCCCCAAGCGCTTAAGACCGTCCCTGCAGAAGAAAATCCAAGTGGCTACGCGACGAAGTTACAAGAAGTATCACTTGGTAAAGATACAATGACAGGACATTGGGAGATCATGGGCTTAAATATTACAGAGCCATTTGATACTTTCTGGAATGGTTTTCCAGAAGATATTATCACAAAGATTGAGGATTTTTCAGGACGTAAAGTTATTCGTGAAGCGAATAAACCTTATTCAGGGACAGCTGTTATTGATGACTTTGGACCACGCCAAATGGAAACTGGTGAGCTCATTATCTATACCTCAGCTGACCCAGTCCTACAAATTGCAGCTCATGAGGATATCATTCCTCTAGAAGAACTCTACCGTATTTGTGAATATGCTCGTAGTATCACAATGGAGCGTCCAGCTCTCCTTGGTCGTATTATCGCTCGTCCATATGTAGGTGAACCAGGCAACTTTACGCGTACAGCCAACCGTCACGACTATGCAGTATCACCATTTGAAGATACCGTATTAAATAAACTAGATCAAGCTGGCATCGATACTTATGCTGTTGGTAAAATCAATGATATTTTCAATGGTTCAGGCATTAATCATGATATGGGACATAACAAATCAAATAGTCATGGTATTGATACTTTGATAAAAACAATGGGGTTATCAGAGTTTGAAAAAGGCTTCTCCTTTACTAATTTGGTTGACTTTGATGCTCTCTATGGTCACCGTCGTGATCCTCATGGTTATCGTGATTGTCTTCATGAGTTTGATGAGCGTCTTCCAGAGATTGTTTCAGCGATGCGTGACAAAGACTTACTTTTGATCACTGCCGATCATGGTAATGACCCAACTTATGCAGGTACAGACCATACAAGAGAATACATTCCTCTCTTAGCCTATAGCCCATCTTTCACAGGAAACGGCCTTATCCCAGTAGGGCATTTCGCAGATATTTCAGCAACAGTTGCGGATAACTTTGGTGTTGATACTGCGATGATTGGAGA
>NZ_KV806593.1:0-39796 GCF_001811765.1 Streptococcus sp. HMSC076H09
GCAACACTTTTCTGTACAACATTTATAAAGTGTTGCCTTTTCAGGTTTTTACCAATGCTATAATAATGACTAAAAATAAACACTGATATTATTATTTTGTCTTGTCTACTTTAGTAAATTATTTCATTCAATACGATTATTATGAAATCATTAATTACTTATCAAAACTTTTATATATGTGAATGAATCTACTTATATTCGTCCTCGTATCTCCAGACAAAACCACCTGCATGCTTTTGAATACCTTTTGAAGCATCACGTATACTTTTTGAATTAATTCCTGTTTTTTTTACTGCATCTGAAATAGACTCAAAATGTTCTAATATATTCATTTCATCGTCCATTTTCAAGACTGGACGTGCATTTTTTCTAGTTTTTTTTCTTTTTAAAATCTCTATTTCACTAAAAAGGATGTTTTCAGCACTTTCATTTTCTTTTATTTTCTTTTGTTCGTTTCTTGATTTGATTAACATTTTCATCGCATTATTTCTACGTGTAATTAATCTACCTAAATTGCCCTCACGCTCTATTCCTTCATCTAAGATATCAATTTCATTTTCATAGTCTTTTAATCTATGAAAAGCCATTGCATATGACTCAAAAAGTGCGGGCGAACAATAGCCATTAGATCTAGCTAAATCATATAACAAAATTGATCGTTTTAAATTTCCTTCTTTTCTATATTTTTCCCCTTCTTCCCAGAATGGAAAACCCAAATCAAATCCTTTATGCCAATTAGTCAAATTTTGTATTTCTGAAACAGGAATTCGATTATTAACAGGATTAATTTTTATATCTTTTCTGTCAATAAGATCTTTCTCAATAATATTATTTTGTGAGTTATAAACTTTATTATTTATACTAACTAAAATATTTTTTACATCAGTGTTTGAAAGTACATTTTCCATAAGAGGACTTGCCTTATATTCATCAACATAGTTTTTATTATAATTTAAATACTCAGTTGCAGATCTTTTAGTATTTATATATTCTTCAAAAATATAACTAGAAATTTCTTTCACTTCAAGTGGAGAATTAAAGTATAGTCTAACAAAATCATGACCACCTTCTGATAAAGTACAAGACTCTAGAATAAAATTTTCAGAACCTTTCAAATCTCTAGGTACGATAATATACTTACCTTTTTTAGTAAATTTAAACCTTACAATCTTGTATAAATAGTACACATCAATATAACCACTACTATTTTTATAATATCCCACTAAATCAGTATCACCTTTTCTTTCAAAAATAATATTTTGTATAACTGCACAAACCTCAAGTTCCTCTGGAGAAATTTTGTTGTTTTTAGAAGAAAAACTTTTTCTTGATTTTTGGTTTTCAATAATAAAAAATAATTTTGTTAATATATTACCACAAATGATTGCATCACTTTTAGCTCTATGAGAATTTTTATTCTGTAGATTAAAATATTCAGCAACTGTATTTTGTTTATAATTCCTCAACCCTTTTACATTTTTTCTTGAAAGGGATAGAGTATCCAAATACTTAATTTCTCCATTATATCCAAGTCTACTTAGTGTATTACATAAAAATCCCATATCAAATTTAGCATTATGTGCACAAACCGGTGTTTTACCATTTAATGCATCACCCAAAAAATTTACTAATTCATAATATACTTGATTTTCAGATGGAGCATTCTTAATCATACGATTTGTAATGTTATTAATTCGAGTTACATCTGCTGAAATGTTAACTTTAGCATTTACTAATGATTCATATGAATCAACGACTTTACCATTTTCAAAAAGAACTGCACCTACTTCAACAATTCTATCTTGCTGTGAGTTTAAACCTGTCGTTTCTATATCAAAAGCAATAAATCTATTTTTTATAAAGTTTATATTATTGTCATTAATATCCATTTGTTGGGAATCTACAAAACCAAATGGATTAATATGAGAATTATTATTGAATTGAACAATATCACTAGTTGTCTTTTTATTAAACTTGCTAAATAATTTTTCAAAAAAACTCATTTTTTCCTCCGATAATATCTATATAAATATTTACGACAAATACTAACTATATGTAATTTTAATATATTAGTTTTCTAAATGACCAAATTTTATATTGATTTGGTATTTTTTAAGAGAGACTGATAATCTAGAAACAATTCCCAAAGAAAATATTAATAATTCGAAATAGTGTTTATTCATAATTTAGGAATTTCCTTCTGAAATCATCAAAATACCTTAATATATATAATTATAGTACTATTTTTAAAATATTGAATTTTTAAAAATAGTACTATAAGATAAAAAACTATCTAAAACAAAAATATTATTTTGTACTTGATATTAAACCTGTTAATATCTTTTTAAATAAATTTTCTATAACAAATAATCTAATAATGAATTATAATATATTTAGATTATTTAGGAGACTTAAGAAATGGTAAACCAATTAATAATTTTAGGAAATGGATTTGATAGAGCTTCGGATTTAAAGTCAGGATATATGGATTTTTTCAATTTTAGATTTAAAGATTCAGACAGTACTAGTAGTTTTTGGTATTATATTTTGAGATCATGTTATAATAAAAAATGGTCTAGCGATTTATGGAGTGATATTGAGAAATTAATTTCAGTACATCTAAAAAACATTATAACACTATATAATAACGAAACAATTTTAAGTGGCAAAGATATTGAGAGTATATATATCGAAACATTAAGCACTGATTACTCAAGAAATGATTACTCTACCAGTGAGGAGCTAACGCAAAAAGCACTCCATAATTTTTTGTGGAATCATAATGGTATACCTATTGTTCCAGAACTAGATAATTTATTATTACTAATTCAAAAAGATTTAAAAATAGTCGAAGATGAGTTTTGTTCTTATTTAACTAATCAAATAGAGATCCAGGAACAATCAAAAGATGATTATTTTAAAGATATAACTAATTTGGGAAATAATTACTTATTAAAATCTCGAATTATTTTTGAACTCTTGTATAAAAGTAATATTTCTAGTGCATTCACATGTAATTCTTTTGTTGCACTACATGATTTTCATAACGAAAATTGTTTCAATTCCTATGAAGGATTTCTTAGCTACATTTATGACTTAGAAAGTAATAATGAATTTAATGTTGAAACATCAATATTGAATTTTAATTATACATTACCTAGAATAGATAAATTACAACGTAATATTCATGGAACCCTGAATGATAAAAATATTATTTTTGGAATAGATTATGATTCTTTAATTGATATACAAAAAGATAAAAATGTTACCCTGCCTGTTGAATTTACCAAATCATACAGGATATTACAGAACGGAAATATATTTCAATATCCAATTCCCTCTGAATTAACTTTTATAAAATTTTATGGTCATGGTCTGGGTGAAGCAGACTATTCTTATTTTCAATCAATTTTTGACTCAATTAATCTTTATTCCAGTGACACTGTACTAATTTTCTATTGGAGTTGTTATAACGAGAATATTAGGGAACAAATTAAATCTCAACAAGTTCATGCAGTACATAAATTAATTGAAAAATATGGAGATACTTTTAATAATAAGAATCATGGCAGAAATTTATTCACAAAACTTCAATTAGAAAATCGTTTAATTATTCAAGAAATACTTTATAATGATATTCTAAATCCATATTAAACAAAACACCCCCACAAAATATTGTGGGGGTGTTTGTGGGGAAGATTCAATTGAATCTTTCCTTTTTTAATCGCCTTAACTTTAACGAAAAGACTTTAAAACTAGGCTTTCACCTTTAAACAACCAATAGATGATTATTTAAGAGTAACAGTTACACAATGCTTATAAACATTGATATAATCGGGTTTTTCTTGCTCTTATTTAGTTTAGTGGGGTTTTGGTGGGGTTTGATGATACTCCAAACTTATGTAATGCTTGGGATATCTCTCTTCCACCACTAGCTTTTTTGCTATCATACAAATGAGAATAGGTATTCAAGGTAGTTGCCTTATCAACTCGTCCAGAACGTTTAGAAACATACAGAACATCTTTTCCTAGTACGTTTATCAAAAAACTGTCGTGAGAATGTCGCAACCCTTTTCCAGTGATTACTTCTACTCCTGCTTTTTTAGCTTGGCGTTTTAGAATTCTACTTAATGTGCATTTATTGAGTGGTTTTCCGAATCTAGCCAATACATAACTGTCATCACCATTTTCCACTTGAATTGAACGCCATCTTAGAAGAACATTTAGAGTTTCATCATCTAACTCAATCCACCTTATACCAGCTGAAGTCTTAGTTGGATTTTTGCGAGTAAAGACTCCGTTTCCTTCATACTCAAGTGTACTTTGAACATGTAAGAGCTTTTTGTCGAAATCAATATCAGACCAAATTAAACTTAAACCCTCTGATACACGAAGACCCGTAAAGAAATAGAGCCATATGGCAGTAAATCTATGCCTTTCTTCATAATCCCGTAGGTCAAAGGTAGCGACTACTTTTTTTAAGTCTTCTAGAGTCCAAAACTTTGTATCTGGTCTTTTCCCTTTCGGATTATCAAGAGATTTGCAAGGGAATTCATCAATATATCCCAGCCTCTCTGCGTACCCAATACAATGCTTAAATCGAATCCATACACCTTTAGCATAATTTGGTGAATACTTTTCAATCAGATATATCCTGAATTTTTCGCACTCTCGAACATCAATTTCAGAAAGTCTTTTACTACCAAAGATTTCAACAAACATTTTGTGATGAGTTAGAGCAGTCCGATAAGTGACCGCTTGAACCGTTTGTTTGTAATAAGGTAGATACACTTCTTCCATGTATTGAGAAAAACTTAGATAATAACCATCATTGTTATCTTTCGTTTGGAATTCAACTCTCACTCTACAAAGTTCATCATATGCTTGCTTTTCGGAACGAAAAGGATTTCCAAATTGGTCTTTATAACTCTTTTTGCGTTGGCGTTTACCAGTTATATTATTAGCCTTGAACTCCGTTTGATAATATATTCTTCCTTGTTTATCACGTGATACACCACGATATTTTTTATTTGCCATTTTCAAGTTTCCTTTCTTTACTTAAAAGGTAACTCGAAGCCTAGCAAATCTTCTACAATATAGGTAGGTGCAAGGTCTAGTCTAGAATTTTCAAAGGGCGATTTCCTCAATTTTACCAAATTATTTTTAGAATTACTAGTTTCTTCAAACTTTGCTACTGCTATCGCTTTTGATTGTTTAATAATATTTCTTGCAGTATGTTCTGGAAAGCCAAGCTCCATTAATCTTTTATGATTTATTGTTCTTGTCAATCGTTACTTCCTCCTTGAATATCTTCTCGAATCCAGATATTTTGCAAAGAAATAGGTTTTATTCATTATCAAGGCAAGCAGTTGAGGATTTTCACTTCTCGCATATCTAACCAGATTATTAAACTCTGTGAAATTTTGTTCTTCGATAATGTCAATTACCAGAGATAAAAATTTATCATTGTTATTGCTGGTGAGAAATTTATCTAACTCAAATCCACAACCTGATTCAATGTCATTGATATCATAGAGTGTTTTATCTGGATTCTCCGCATGAATAAAGTAGTCATACATTCCTTTAGGTGACATGATAACTTCAACATGACTTGGTGTATTTAGGTGCTTCGTCAATAATTCAGAGACTTGTGAATAGCTTTTGAGAGATTCAAAGAAGAGAGCCCCATGTTTGTGAGCTTTTTTGAATTCCCCTGTTTCCTTGTTTACGTCTTTATCATGCCACGGACTTAAAACAAAGGGGATATGTAACTCTTCAAGCACCTCTAAATAGTTCTTAGGCACACTTTCCTGATAGAGCAGAAAAGCCCATTTATTCGAGCGTTTGTCTTTTGACATATACTTCCTTTCGTGATTATTGATTATTGGTGTAATGGGGGGGCGTAGTAACCCCATTACACATGTTAAAAACAGTTATAAGAAAGAGTGGTGCTTTTGGCTTTCACTTCGTGAGCCAAGCACCACTCTTTCCCTTACCGTTTAGTACCTGTAAACCAGAGCTTACTTTTCTCCCGATTTGGGGTAGAGAAATAATACTTGGGATTTCGGCTCGAAATTTCTTCCTTGATATGTTCTTCCATTTCTCGCAAGAGTTTTTGTGCCTGTTGCGTTTTAGGGACTTTTAGAAAGACAGAAACAGAATCCTTTCGGGCATCCACCGTGCACTTAGAAACAACCCGATTGAAACTTCTTAGGATAGGATTAAAGCGAGTGACCGTTTGATTTTCTATTGTCATAACAGGTTCAGAATGTTCTTCCTGTCTAAGAATTGTCTCAATCATAAGGTTTGATAAACAGACTTAAAATAGTTCCATATTGAGTCCTTCATAATTCGCTGACAGAGTTCAGTCAAGGTTAGAATAATGGCAATCAGAATAAACAAATATGCTATTGACTGAGTATACTGGTCTACCACTTGTAACTTAGTTTGAATATCTGCAAAGACTGATTGAGAGCTCAAGAAAGAACTTGTCTTGATTTGATTGCCTAGTACATGGAATCCATAACTGATTAAGAAGGCAATGAAACCAAAGAAAAGCAAATTCAGATTCAGGTTAAACGTTTTTTGGAAGAAACTTCTTTTCATTTTATAAAATACCTTTCTTAGTATAGTAGGTTGGACAAAGGAGTGGCAATACTTGATAAGGATGTTCGTTATCAAGTATTTGAATTAAGCCAGTTCCTTTTCCTATTGGAATGACAATACCTTCAGGGTCTAAGTCAGGAAAGAGGAACTGAGTCGTTTTTTTATTGATGTTGCCAATTTGAATCAAGACATTTAACTGTTCACGTACGGAAATCGGAATCGTGTTATGGTCAAATCGTTGTGATACCAGTAGTAAGTGAATTTTAGTAGCTCTACCAAGTAAAGCTATTTGAGAAAGTAGTGAGAAAAAGGATTCTTTGATAACTTTGTTCACTCCTTCTGAAAGTGCCAAAACTTCATCGATGACAATGGTTAGATGGTCAAATTCGTGGTCAGGATTTTCATAGAGAATTTCTTGGCGTTGTTGGATAAGCTCTAAGCACGAACTTAGATTCTCATTGATTTCCGATACAAAATCAGACTTAGAGCGATTCTTTTGAGGGTGAATCACTGCAATACCATTTTCTCTTGCCCATCTGCTTGGAGTATCATATTTAGGGTCAACGATAATCAGTTAAGAAATCCCTTTTAAGAGACTCAGAAAGTAGGTCAGAGCATAAGATTTACCTGATCCTGAATTTCCTGCAATGGCAATATGATTGACCTTGTTAAAATCAAGAGATAGATTTTTCATGATAGGAATCAGAGTTTCCTTTTGAGAGCTTGCGAAATCTTCCAAGTCAGAAATGATTAAGCGTTCAGATACGCCTTCTTTCCATGGGAAAAATAGCCCACGTTGAACATGAATATCTTCTGTATCAAGTGCCATGAAATAGGCAGAATTTTGTTTCAATAGTGTGTAACGAGGGAAGAGTGAAGCATTGGCGATTAGGAATATTTTTTGATAGAGTTCATCATCAATAATATATCCCGCTGGTAAGCGGGGAAGAAAGAGAAATCCTTCTTCCATAATTTTGCAGTCAAAACTATTGGTATAACTTGTTTCCCCTTGCATAAGAGCTCCAAGTCCCATATTGAGACTTTGAAGCAGATACTGTGACAATTCCTTCTTGGTCATTATTTGACCTCCTTGAGATTGTCTGCCTTGAAATAAACATTGAACCCAACCTCACAAGCTTGAAGATTCTCAAATTGCACCATTACCATATATGCTGGTAGTGTCACTTCATTTTCAAACTTCACCATAAAAGGCGGAAGCCCTTTTTGAGAGAACCAAGCCTTATAAGCGATAATCTCCCCAGTAGGCTGACCCTCTTCAAACCTAATTTGCGGTTCAAGTTCTACACTCAAGCAATGAATTGCCTGTTTAGAGTCGATGTACTCATTTGCAGTATTCGCTAAATAACCACCTTTACGATTTCTTGTCTTCATGTTTTATCCTCCATTAAAAACCCGTTCAGGAATCAGCAACTTCCTGAAAAGTGACTCAACAGATTTGCAACTCTCTTGAGCGTTGACTACCAAAGATTTGCTGTGCTTTGATGTCTTTAGTATATCGGAGAATACATTCTTCTAAATTCTTACTTTAGTTCTCAGTTTCTACTTCTTTTATGGACAAAATGAAAACGGACAAGTACTCCTGTAACTGTCCGTTTAATAATTTGGTTATAAAAATGAATCTAGTTCATCTGGTTTGATTAAGTTGATATATATGTTTTGATACATGACTAAATCATCTATTTGTTTTAAGTAAACTTCATTAACTCTTGTTTGAAATAATTTTGATACCTGACTATTGACTGTTAATAGTCCTGGAATTTCTCTTATACTAGCATGTAAAATATGACCATTATCAAATTGTTTTGGGGACTTTATAATAGAATCTAACAACTCTTTTACATTTATTTTAGTGGTTTGGTCAACTAATGGACGCCTTTCTTCAGTAACAAAATCAAATTCTTCAAAAAAATTTTCATCAGCAAATTTCTTTGCATCATCAGATGTTTCTAAGCTGTTATATCTTAATATCCATCTTAAATATTCTCTTAAAACTTTATTCTCTACTTCTTCAGATTCTATCTTTGAAATATCTATGGTATAGTTCGTTATTGGTAAGTAGTATTCCTCTAATGGAACATCTTCTAAATATGATAGTGGTAAATCTAAAACCAAAAAATTTTCAATCAAATTCCTAACCATAAATCCCATCTTAAAAATACTGTCAGACTCCAATTTTTTTAACGCCTCAGGGATTATGATTTTTACAAAATGCTTATGATACCAATTATTAAAGACATTGTTGATTTGATTAAAATTAAATACCTTGTCTTTTTCAAACATTTCTCCAACTACATGTTGATTAAATGAACTAACCACTCTACTTTTTATCAAACGCCAAACGATTTCATACATTGTCGTATAATCTATATCTTTATCTGATTCATCATCATCCTTCCTTCTAATATTATACCATCGCCCAAAATCCCCAAAAATATAGAATAGTTCTAAAAATGGCTCAATAATGCTTGAATCAATATTGTTTTGAATTTTGTTCCTATCAATCTTCAAGCCAATACGATTATCATCTGGTACTATTTGATAAAAAATTTGAGAAAATACATGGTAAAGAGTCAGTTCTAATAATAGAGCATCTCCAAAGATAAGATCTGATTTATCCATTCCAAAATAGCTAGAGTAATCCTCCAGTAAAGTATCGGTTACAAAATTTCCGCTTTTAGGATTTTTACCTTTTTCAATGTTGTAGATTGCAGTTCTTTGGCCATTTGAAATGATATCTGGTGGAATGCTTCCCCTCAAGTCCTTGAATTTTGCAGAAATCATTCCCCTCAAAATTTTCTCTAAGTCCAACATCATCTACACCTCAAACTCTCCATTTTCTATTTCCATCAAATAAAAAACTTTTCACTTAAATGTATTTGAAATGACACTAACTAATCTATCAATTCCATTCTCCACTCCCCAGCTTACACTAGCACTAAGAGCCATTGCAAGTATAGGGTGTTTTTCAAAAAAAGTTTGATGGTTATCAACTTTTCCGACTTCTTGTACCTCATTTAAAATTGTCACTAATTCTGTCTGTTCTTCTTCATCTAATGTTCTAGAGTACTCTCTGATATTCTCAAATACTCTCTCAATTTCTATCTCAGTATAGGTAATATTTAACGCATTATTTTGTCCACCAATCTGTGAGTTTATCAAATCTCCATTAACAGAAACATGAGTACTATTATCTTGATGATATTCGTTAAAGTTTAGTGCTGTTTTAGAGGAATCTAGTTGTGTTGGAAGGATAACAGGTTTTATCTTCTTATTAGCTCTCTTCACCATTTTATTCGTTTCTCTGACTAAATTTCTCTCAATATCTCTGAATTGACTTTGCAAACTTTTTGCCATTTACACCTACTTTCTATACTTCAAAATCTCTAACTGTTTGTTTTTCTTCTTCAGCCAAGTCAAACAAGTCCATGACAAGTTCATCAATTTCCAGATTAAGCTGATTGACTTTTTCAGTGTCAGGAGAATCTTTTTTCATCTCCTCCATCAGTTGCTCAACAACTTGTGCTATGTCTTCTTGCTGGGAATCAGTAGCATCTGGAATTGGAAAATCTCCTAGTTCATTAACTTTGAACTGTGGGAATAGGCGACGTTGGAATTTATCAAACTTCATGAAAAACCAAAGAGAGATTAAGCGAGAGTTCAAAATACCCAAAAGATAAAAAGGATTAACCAGAATATCTGTGATGACCATGGAGTTTAAGTCGTTAATAACATCACTATCAGTATAAACAGCTTCAACAGCATAAGTTGATTTACTTGGAATCTGACGAACTAAAATTCGTGGTTTTTCAAAAATTTCTTTATCTCTTGGTGCAGCTAAATTTTCACCATACTTGACATATTCACCATTCCAAGTCAGTTTATAGCGTGATACATTCTCGCCATCAAGATAGGGACGGTATGAATCATCTGACCTTTCTCTTGCATGATAAATTCGATTATTCTTATCTTGAGCGGTCATTTTAGGATTCCCTTTTCCAGTTTCATAGGCTTTGATTCCAGATTTTACAGTCGAAATTTCTGGTCGTCCTAGTATTGGAAAATGGTTTACTTTCCAGAAGATATCAATCGCCTGACGATACTTGACCATCGAGATTGAAAAGGTAGGGATTTCACCAAAGAAATCTGGCGCAACTCGTCCAACAGTGTTGAACTCGCCGTGATACAATTCTGCTACTTCAATCCAGTTTGGCGCATTCTTCTTGAAGAAAATGATACAGTTATCCACGCTAGCATCCGCAAAAATCTTATCCAGAGAATTAATCAGAACAACATCACTCGTCTGCTCCGTGATAAACTGACGAACTCTTGAATTGGTCTGAATGGTCAGAAAATTATTTGGAATGATATAAGAGAATGTCCCACCTTTACGTAAGAGTTGATAAGCCAATTCCATGAATATAGTATAGGTATTGGCTTGGTATTCACTTACTTGATAAGTCCTTGAATAGTAGGATTTCATCTCATCTGTAAAGGACTGATTACGAGCAAAGATATAAGGCGGATTCCCAATTACAAGGTCAAAGCCGATAAATTCGCCAGCTTCTCCCAAGATCTCAGGAAATTCCATTCGCCATTCCATACCTTTAGCGAATAATGGATTTTTCAGTCTGTATTCCAATTCCTTTTCAGCTTTTGCTAGTTGCTTATTTAATTCCGCTACTTCTTTAGAATTTTTATTTTCATCCTCAAATAAGCTAATGGCACCAGCCTTATTTCGTTCAGATATAAGCCGAGATAATTTCTTTAATTCAGGGCTTGAAGCTGTGTCATCAAAGGAATGTTTGAGCCTTTCGATTTTCTCCCAGATTTCTGCTTTAACTCGTTTATTATTCGTCTCCTTATAGTCTTTAACTAGAGATAGATAGTCCTTGAAATCTGTTTTTCTCATATCAAATTCATAGTCAAATTCAAACTTATGTAAGAGACTATCGCCTACTTTAATATTGATATCAATATTTGGCAAAGTCGTCAAAACAGGTTGGTTGGTATCAGTATCCTGGTAGTAATAAGAAGATTTTAAGAGTTCAATCCAAAGACGCAAACGGCAAATATTGACCGAGCTTGGGTTAATATCCACTGCAAAGAGCGAATTTTCCAGAATATGCCTTTTCTGGTTGAAAATTGCCTTTTGAATTTGTTCTGACTGCTGATTACCTGTCTGATACAAAAAATTATTTCCAGACATATCTTGAATGACTAGCTCATCATTGATAACATAACATTGAATCAGGTTTCCAATATAGTTGCCATCAGCGTCAAACAAAATATTTAAATCACTTTTAAGAGCAATAATTTCATTCAGGATTGAAACAAGGAAGTGACCGGATCCAACCGCTGGGTCACAAACCTTAAGATCATCAATTGCTTGGCTGACTTTACGAGCATTTTCAACACTATGTCCAATCGCAAACTTAATCTCTTCAACAGTTTCACAATTCCAACCAAGCAATTCATTAACTTTGTCCACTGCTGCTGTACGAATCGCTTTACGTGACATATACATTGTAATGTTACCTGGCGTATAAAAAGAGCCATCACGGTAGCCGTTGATTTTCTCAAAAATTAATCCCAGAACTGACGCATTGATAAGGTCATTCTTAGATTTTTCATGGTGGCTGATGGAGGTCGAGAAGTCATAAGAATCCAAAAACTCAAAGAGATATTCAATAAAATTGATGTTCCCTTTTTTACGTTTTTTATCTACGCCTTTAAGGGCTGTTTTGGAGAAAATTTCAATATCTCCCTCTGGTAATCTATCAATACCAATCCCATCTCTAGAAATTTCTATTTCTGTTTCTTCAAACAGTGATGAGTTCAGATAAGGGACATAACCGAACTTTTCTTGCACTCGATCATTTCTTTCCGATACTTTCTTAGCAAGTACAGCAAAGAATAGACCGTAAATTTCTTCAAAATTAGGGAGTTTTTCATACGTCAAGAACCTATAAGATTCATCTTTGTTAAAGAGTACAAGCTGAGATTCTAACAGTTTCAAAAATAGAATTCTATTTGTCCAGACAACTGTTAGTTGAATAGCAATATCTTCCTGCTTTTCTTTTGAAACATCTTTCATCTCCAATTTATTAATGATATTCTCAACAAAAGAATATCGCTGACGTTTGATGGGTTTTAAGCGTGAAATAATTTTTGAAGTCCCTGACTTCGTTTCTTCCAGCCCCATCAAATAAAGCAATTCATCATAGAAATTCTTATTGAGTTTGTTTGAATCAGTAAAAATCTCTTTATTGAGGAGATTCTCTGCTGTGAAGAATCGATAAAGCTGAGTCAGATTATTTTTCTTGATTTCAATAGACTTACTGGTCTTAACTAGAGCTTGACTAAGATCAAAGTGAGCAATAACGATTCCCTTTTCAAATGCTTTGTCAATTTCTGGTGCAATAACCTCACTATAAAGGAAATCTGTTTTATTGCTAGAAAGTTGATTATTTCTGAACTTTGTCACGAGGTCAACTAGCTTTTTATTTTTGAAAAAATGCTTTTCAAATTCTTTAGCCTCTATTACAAACCAAGATAGACCGTTTGTGATAATACACTTTTTGATTTCTAAATTTTTATTAAATAGGCGTTCTTGTAGGTAATAATAGACAATTTCTTGAAATGCTTTAGAATTAATTTTTTCCGTTGACATCATTTCAGATTTATTGAAAAGACTCTTGCATTCAAAAAGAATACCTAGTGACGAATTGGCATCTTTACCATTATAGATAGCAAGGTCAATCCTACTAGAAGTATTTATAAAATTGTAAGGTAATACACTTTCTAAAAATACCTTGAGAAGATTTTTCTGGTATTCCTCTGACTCATCCTCTTTGTCTTTTAAATGAGTCAAATAACTAACCAATTTTTGATTAAATACCTCTTTTTCTTCATCAAGTGGCATAATTGCTTGAACAGAGCGATTCATACTCTCTTTTAATGTAATTCCCTTTATTGCCATGAAATAGACTCCTAAACAGATTTATCTAAGAACTGATAGTATTAGTCTATTGTGTAAGCAATAGACTAAGGGTACCCTTAGCGATATATATACATATTATATCATAAATAAAACCCCACCAAGATTTAATCTTGGTGGGGTTTTGGTGGGGAATGATAACATTCTCCCGATTTTTTATCGCTCTAAGCAATTCTAAAACCTTGATTTACTAGGCTTCCGCAATCAAATTGCGATACTCTATTATTTAAGAGTAACTGAAGCACCTGCAGCTTCAAGTTTTTCTTTGATTTCGTTAGCTTCTGCTTCTGAAGCACCTTCTTTAATAACTGATGGTGCGTTGTCAACAATAGCTTTAGCTTCTTTAAGACCTTCGCCTGTGATTTCACGAACAACTTTGATAACGCCAACTTTTTTGTCTCCAGCAGCTGTTAATTCAACGTCAAATGAGTCTTTAGCAGCAGCAGCTTCACCACTAGCAGCGGCAGCAGCTACAGGAGCAGCAGCAGTTACACCAAATTCTTCTTCGATAGCTTTTACAAGATCGTTAAGTTCAAGAATTGTAGCTTCTTTAATTTCAGCAATAATATTTTCAATGTTTAATGCCATTGTTATTTCCTCCAAAAATATGTTTTAATATAAAATTATGTAGCTAGGCTACTTGAAGAGTGCTTATGCCACTTCTTCGTCTTTTTCTGCAACTGCTTTGACAGCATATGCAACGTTGCGTACTGGCGCTTGAAGTACTGAAAGGAGCATTGAAAGCATACCTTCTTTGTTTGGTAATTTAGCAAGAGCGTTAATTTCTTCAACTGAAGTGAATTTACCGTCTACTGAACCACCTTTGATTTCAAGAGCTTCTGCATCTTTAGCGAAATCGCTAATAACTTTAGCTGGTGCAATAACATCTTCGTTAGAAAACGCAACTGCTGATGGACCAACAAAAAGTTCTTTAAGGTCTTCAAGACCTGCTTTTTCAGCTGCACGAATTAAAATTGAGTTTTTGATAACTTTAAACTCAACATCGCTTTCACGAAGTGAACGACGTAAATTAGTATCTTGCTCAACAGTAAGACCACGTGAATCAACAACAACGATACTTGCTGCTGCTTTCATTTTCTCAGCAATAAGTTCAACTTGTTCAGCTTTTTTTGACAATAATTGCTTCACTCATTAGTTTTACCTCCGTTTTTATTTTTTGGGATAGGCACAAAAAAATCGCACCTAAACCTAGACACGAAAGTACAATACGTTATTTTATAATGACGTTTTGTGCCTCGGTAGGAATATTATGAGCACTGCTCCCCTACTGTCTTAGGTCAGTTTCATCAGAAACTTTAAATAGTATAACTTATAATTCTAGCATTGTCAATAATTTTTATTATTTTTCTGAAATAATTTTATAGTACCAAAAAATACTAAAATAGTTATCTTTTATATCAAAAAATTAATATTTTAGTATTTATTTATTGACCTTCGCTGACCAAAGGTGTATTATAGTACCAGAAAGATAATTAAATATTTAAATTAGACCTCTCTATATGTATTAAAGTATAGGAATCAATAATTAACTTTCAAAAATTAAAATCAATTGAGGTATTTAATATATGGCAAATAATAATTTTTATAATCGTGACCCTTTTGGAAATATGGATGATATTTTTAATTCTCTAATGGGAAATATGGGGGGCTATAATAGTGAGAATAAACGATACTTAATCAATGGACGGGAAGTTACTCCTGAAGAATTCAGTCAATATCGTCAAACTGGAAAACTCCCCGGTCAAGAGCTAAATAACCAAAATACTCCTACAAACCAAGTCTCTGCAGATAGTGTTTTGACTAAATTAGGAACTAATTTAACCGATCAAGCACGTCAGCATTTGCTAGATCCAGTTATTGGACGAAACAAAGAAATTCAGGAAACTGCAGAAATTCTAGCTCGTCGTACTAAAAATAATCCTGTTCTAGTTGGTGATGCAGGTGTTGGTAAAACAGCTGTTATTGAAGGTTTGGCACAAGCAATTATAAATGGTGATGTCCCTGCTGCTATCAAAAATAAAGAAATCATTTCGATAGATATCTCTAGCCTTGAAGCTGGCACCCAATATAGGGGTAGTTTTGAAGAAAATATTCAAAATATCATAAAAGAAGTTAAGGAAACAGGAAATATTATTCTCTTCTTTGATGAAATACACCAAATATTAGGAGCCGGTTCAACTGGTGGTGATAGTGGCTCTAAGGGGCTCGCAGATATACTTAAGCCTGCACTTTCACGTGGTGAATTAACGGTTATAGGTGCAACTACTCAAGATGAATATCGTAACACCATTCTCAAGAATGCTGCCTTAGCACGCCGCTTTAACGAAGTTAAAGTCAATGCACCTTCTGCACAAGATACTTTCAATATCCTTATGGGGATAAGAAACCTCTATGAGCAACATCATAATGTTGTTTTACCTGACTCTGTTTTGAAAGCAGCTGTAGATTTATCTATTCAATACATACCACAAAGAAGTCTCCCTGATAAAGCAATTGACCTTATTGATATGACTGCTGCACACCTAGCTGCGCAACATCCCGTAACTGACCTTAAATCCTTAGAAAAAGAAATCGCTGCGCAAAGAGACAAGCAAGAAAAAGCTGTCAATACTGAAGATTTTGAAGAAGCTCTTAAGGTCAAGACACGCATTGAAGAGTTACAAAACCAGATTGATAATCATACCGAAGGACAAAAAGTCACTGCAACTATCAATGATATCGCTATGTCAATTGAGCGTCTAACTGGAGTTCCTGTATCAAATATGGGTGCTAGTGATATTGAACGCTTAAAAGAACTTGGCAATCGTCTAAAAGGTAAAGTCATTGGTCAAAATGATGCTGTTGAGGCAGTTGCAAGAGCTATTCGCCGAAATCGTGCTGGTTTCGATGATGGTAATCGTCCGATTGGTAGCTTTCTATTTGTTGGACCAACTGGAGTTGGTAAAACTGAGCTAGCAAAGCAATTAGCTTTTGATATGTTCGGATCAAAGGATGCTATCGTTAGACTTGATATGTCTGAATATAATGATCGTACTGCAGTTTCTAAGCTAATTGGAGCGACTGCTGGTTACGTTGGTTATGACGACAATAGTAATACACTAACAGAACGTATCCGTCGAAATCCTTATTCTATTGTTCTTCTTGATGAAATCGAAAAAGCTGACCCGCAAGTTATCACGCTTCTCCTTCAAGTTCTAGATGATGGTCGTTTAACTGATGGTCAAGGAAACACTATTAACTTTAAAAATACTGTTATCATTGCAACCTCAAATGCAGGTTTTGGAAACGAAGCATTTACAGGTGACAGCGATAAAGACTTGAAAATTATGGAACGAATTTCTCCATATTTCCGTCCAGAATTTCTAAATCGTTTCAATGGTGTTATTGAATTCTCTCACCTAAGCAAAGATGACTTAAACGAAATTGTAGATTTGATGCTTGATGAAGTTAACCAAACAATTGGCAAAAAAGGAATTGACCTTGTGGTAGATGAAAATGTTAAATCACACTTAATTGACCTGGGTTATGACGAAGCAATGGGAGTACGTCCATTGCGCCGTGTCATCGAGCAAGAAATTCGAGATCGCATCACAGACTACTATCTCGATCATACAGATGTTAAACACCTAAAAGCTAATTTGCAAGATGGCCAAATCGTCATTTCTGAAAGATAAAAACAAAACCCGTTTGGAAGAATCCAAGCGGGTTTTCTAGTGGATTGAAAAAGGGAATCAGAACTTATCAAAATCTTCTTTAATTCACTTTACTTATGTCAAATGTTCTGAGAGGTCAGCAATATCAGCTGGTCTAGTTCGGCAACAACCTCCGACAACTTGGGCGCCAAGTTTTTGCCAGTCACTTGTATTTTCAAGTAGGGTGTGTGAATGATCTCGGCTAGATTGCCAAGATTGGCTTGCCCCATCATAAATCTCTCCAGAGTTTGGATAGGTCACAAGAGGCTTGTCCGTCTGCTCTGCTATTGCTTGCAAGAAATCAGCAACTAACGATGGACTTGAACAGTTAATGCCCAGCGCCACGACCTGTGGGCTAACATCAATAGCTTTCGCCAAGCCTGCAACAGCACTACCATCTGAGATGGTCTTACCATCTTGAGAGGTGAATGACATATAAGCCTCAACCTGAGGGAAATCCTCGACAAGTAGCTCAATAAGAGCCTCAGCCTCCTGAGCATTTGGAATGGTTTCAAGTGCCAGAAGGTCAACACCCTCATCTAAAAGAAGCTCAATACGATGGCGATGGAAATTTTTGAGACCTTCCTTATAAATATCGTAGAGCCCTGTGTACTCAGAACCGTCCGCCAAAAAGGCAGCGTAGGGACCAACATCCCCAGAAATCAAAGGATAGATTCTTTCTGATTTTTCTTCTTTTGTCAAACTTTTCCAAACTTGCTCACGCACAGCTTTTGCCAACTGAACAGTCAAGCGAATCAAGTCTTCTGCCTGACTTTCAGAGACACCAACTTGAGCTAGCCCTTGTAAAGTCGCCTGATAAGTTGATGTCGTCACAATATCAGCGCCAGCACGAATATAATCTTCATGAATGGTCTGAATAGCTGCTGGATCCTCAATCAGATATTTGTCTGACCAAAGTTTACCAGAAACATCACAACCTCTACTCTCAAGCTCGGTCCCCAAGGCACCGTGTAGGATGAGAGCTTTTTTACTCTCTAAAAGTTCTTTAAATCTTCCCATAAGATCACCATGTCTTGTAACGTAGTTTGTGATAAATATAACATAAAATAATAAATGGAACACCGAAGTAAAGCCCAGCACGTTGTGAGCTATCCCAAGCAATCCCCACAATCGAAATCAAAAGCAAAACGATTGTGATATAAGGGAGAACTGGTGTAAAGGGTGTTTTGTAAGACAAATCTTCTAGTCGATTCTCTTTCAAGAATTCCTTGCGGAAATTGATTTGTGCGACCGGAATGGCTAGCCATACGACAACAACAGCAAAGCCCGCGATTGAAACCAAGGCTAGATAAACTGTGTCTGCAGCGTAAATACTTGAAAAGAGCGACAGCACTGCTCCTGCCATTGACAAGAGAAGAGCACGCATTGGGACACCGTGTTTATTGATTTTCACGACAGATTTTGACAACATACCTTCATTGGCAAGGGACCAGAGCATACGGCTTGATGCGTAGAGACCTGAGTTACCAGCAGACAGGATGGCTGTCAAGATAACAAAGTTCATGATATCCGCCGCAAAAGGGACTCCCATCTTGTCAAAGACATCAACGAATGGTGCTGTGGATACGCCTGCCTCTTTCATTGGCAATAGCGAAGCTAGGACAACAATTGTCAGTACAAAGAAAACAACCAAGCGACCGATTGTCGTTTTAATAGCCCTTGGCACAGCTTCTTTTGGATTATCCGTTTCACCTGCCGCAATACCAATCAACTCAGTACCAGAGAAGGCATAGTTAACAGCCAACATGACTGAGACAACTGCAACGATACCATTTGGAAAGTCACCATTGGCAGTCAGATGAGTGAAAAGAATAGCTTTGTGCTGACCTTCAAAGGAAACTAGACCAAACATAGCACCTAAGCCCAAGATAATAAAGATAATGATAGCAATAACCTTAATACTTGAGAAGAAAGACTCTGCTTCTGCAAAAAAGCGCACACTGAGAGCATTTAAGCCAAAAATCACAAGGGCAAAGAAAGAAGCAAATGCCCAAGCCGGCACATCTGGGAACCAGCGCTGCATGAGCATGGCAGCACCTAAAAATTCAGTTCCCAAGGCGACCGTCCAACAAATCCAATATAGCCAGGCAACAGTAAAACCTGTGCCAGGACTGATAAACTTAGTGGCATAAGTGTGGAATGACCCCGTCACCGGCATGGCAACTGCCAATTCACCAAGTGATAGCATGACCAAATAAACCACAACGGCACCAATCAAATAAGACAGCACAGCTCCAAGCGGACCAGCCTGTGCAATGGTATAACCTGAACTCAAGAAAAGCCCAGTCCCGATAACACCACCTAGAGATAACATAAAGAGATGACGACTGGTCATCTTACGCTGGAATTTACCTTCATCTTCATAACGATGATTTTCCATAACAACCTCCAAGAAACTAATACTTTTATCCTACCACAATCTAGTCGTATTGGGGAATAGGTATTAGCTATCATATATGATAAAGAAAAACTATTACAAAAAATCAGCGAATCATAAATAGCGGTAACCTTATTTTTTTATCCTTACAAAATTAATGACCTTATGAAAACGGTCCATTTGCCAAGGACTAATAATATAATTGGTCTTCTTATCCTTCAATAGCTGTACAGGTGCAATAATACTAGTTAGTACACAGACAATCAACATGATAAAACCACCTAGCCAATCTCCCCAAGTGAGCATTCCTTCTGCACTAGCTTGATAGATGTATGCGCAAGCTATTGGTACTAGGAGAAATACTGTCGTTGCTAGACCAGGATTATACCAAGTTTTAAGTTTAATATTCATCTGAAAACCATGACCCAAGAGCTGCGTTAGACTAAAGAACATGACTCCTAATCCAAGCCAATAAGCTTGAGGAAAAGCAATACTAGCAATGTAAAGCAACCAAGCAATAGTATTAACCAACATAATAGACTGAGTATTGCCTGGAAAACGATCCATCAGCTCTTCTTCATCATAAACAACATAGTTAATGATAGGTGATGCCCCACCGGGAAACTGATATTCTTCAAATTGATGCGCTAGAAGTGCCATAAAGTTAAAATACAATAGATAGTGAAGCATTGACCAGTCAGGTCTAAAAACAAGCAATATTACTGCTAAAATAATAAATAAAATTGCTCCAAAACGATACCAGTAATTTCTAAAATATGACATGATAATACCTCCTATTTAAACTGTGTTTCACGAAAATGTGTTAAAAATGGTTTTGAGCGTGAAAGATCAACATCACTAAATGCGTAATTTGAATGTCGACCTAAACGCTTATAGATTGGGGAACGAAAGGCTATAAAGTAGTTAAGAACAATCCATATCAGCCTAAAAACCAATCAAGTCCAGAATACAACTTCCAATCATGAGCTAAATAATAGACAGAAACAGGGACAAGACCTACTAAGGTCGTAAGAAGTCCTGGATTATACCACTTCTTCAAGGAAAGATTAAAAAAGAAAAGATGCATGGCAAGTTCTGCAAATGCAAAAATCATGACTGCAAGTGTTAAAAATGGTATATTGGGACAAAAAATCGGCAAAAGATAAACAATCACTGCAAACCACTGATTCCCGAAAAAGGCTGATAGATGGTTTAAGTCCCACTTACTAGTATCAGTTTCAACCGATTTAAGTTCAACTAGCATAGCGATAAGCGGAAAACCTCCAGGGAAACCAAATTCTTCGAAAAAGTGTAATTAAATAAAAAGTCCCGATATAAGTAGTGACTGCACTCGTAAATCCCAATTTCCAAAAAATAATGCTAAGGCAAAAAGAGAGGCAAGATAGGGACAAAAGAGGTACCATTTTGTTATCAATGTTTTCATAAGATGACCTCCAAGATTTGTAACATTTGATACCATATAGTATAATCAAGTGAACCTATAATATCAATACCTTTGGAGGTTTTATGCACAAATGACTGAAAGTGTGACAGTTAATAAAAAGAGAATAAAACAAATCACTCAAACACAAGAGGATATCTTAACAGCTTTTGGCCAACTTTTGGAAGAGTATCCCTATGAGAAAATTCAGATCAGCCAAATTGCCAAGAAATCTGGCTATGCTAGAAGGACCCTTTACCGACACTTTGACAGTCGAGATGACCTACTTACCCTTTTCATCGAAAGACTAACATTAAATCTCTTTAAGCAACTTGGTCAATTGGAACAAGCTACTTTTAGCCAAGTTTTCCAGAATTTTTTTAGTTATTGGTCTGATTATAAATCCCTTCTTCTCATTCTTAGAAAGAATGACCTACTCCCTCAATTTCAACAATCCTGGTTCCGACATATTGATTTGATAGAGTTAGGTCGTGGTGATTTATCTTCCAATACCTATGCTCAGCGATTTGCGATTGGTGGTATTTTCAGTGTTCTAATTGAGTGGATTCATCAAGACTGCCAAACAAGTATCGAAGAATTAACTCAAGTTTCCTTCGATATTATCAATCATTTAAAAAATAAAAAAGAGCTTTGCAGTAGTCTCAACAGCTACTGCAAAGCTCTTTTTGTCATAAACTCTCAAATTATAACTCAGATAAAATAGTATCCCATGATTCATCAAGACCTGTGCGGTCAACAGATGAAAAGACGATGAAATGGTCCTTTTTATCAAAGTTTAATTTCTTCTTAATAGACGACTCATGTTTATTCCACTTGCCACGAGGTATTTTATCTGCCTTTGTCGCTACAATAATTACTGGAATTTCATAGTACTTAAGAAATTCATACATTTGAATATCGTCCGCACTTGGATCATGACGAAAATCAACTAAACTAACAACAACACGAAGGTTATCACGTGTTACAAGGTACTCTTCAATCATCTTGCCCCACTTAGCACGCTCAGTTTTAGACACCTTAGCGTAGCCATATCCAGGGACATCGACAAAACGCAGTTTGTCATCAATGTTATAAAAGTTGAGTAGTTGTGTCTTACCTGGCTTACTCGACGTACGCGCTAGGTTTTTACGACCAAGAAGCGTGTTGATAAAGCTTGATTTACCAACATTTGAACGACCAGCGAGAGCAACTTCTGGGAGATCATCCTGAGGATAATGTGACTTGTTAGCTGCACTCAATAAAATAGACGCATTATGAGTATTTAAAAATTCTTCTGCCATCTCTATCTCCCTAAGCCGTCTCTAAAACAGGCTTGTCAGTACCCTCAACAGCAGCCTTTGTGATACGAACTTTTGTTACATCTTCTTGGCTTGGAATTTCAAACATGATATCAAGCATCGTTTCTTCAATAATAGAACGTAAACCACGTGCACCAGTCTTGCGCTCGATAGCCTTATCAGCGATAGCCAATAGAGCATCCTGATCAAATTCCAATTCTACACCATCATAAGATAATAAGGTTTGGTATTGTTTAACCAAAGCATTGCGTGGTTCTGTCAGAATACGAACCAGATCTTCTGCAGTAAGAAGTTCTAACGCTGCAACTACTGGTAAACGGCCAATAAACTCTGGAATCAGTCCAAACTTTTGAATATCCTCAGAAATTATCTCTTGCATATAAGAAGCGTTGTCATCAATTTTGCGGCTTGTCTGTCCAAAACCAATAATTTTTTCGCCTAAACGTTGCTTCACAAGGTCTTCAATACCATCAAAAGCACCACCGACAATAAAAAGGATGTTCTTGGTATTAATTTGAATCATTTCTTGGTTAGGATGTTTACGCCCACCCTGTGGGGGAACACTTGCTACCGTACCCTCAATAATTTTAAGAAGGGCTTGCTGTACACCTTCACCAGATACATCACGTGTGATAGAAACATTTTCGCCTTTCTTAGCAATTTTATCTATTTCATCAACGTAGATAATACCACGCTCAGCACGTTCGACATTATAATCAGCAGCTTGAATCAATTTAAGAAGAATATTCTCAACATCTTCTCCAACGTATCCTGCTTCGGTCAATGAAGTCGCATCTGCAATAGCAAACGGTACATTAAGGCTTTTAGCTAGTGTTTGTGCTAAGAAGGTTTTTCCTGAGCCAGTTGGACCAATCATCAAAATGTTGGATTTTTGCAAATCTACATCATCGTCACTACTCTCGGTATAACTAACACGCTTGTAATGATTGTAGACAGCAACTGCTAAAGCACGTTTAGCACGATCTTGCCCTACAACATATTGATTTAATATTTCTAATAGTTCCTTAGGTTTTGGTACTTCTGCTAAATCAGCAAGTACTTCCTCAGCTAATTCTTCCTTAATAATTTCTTGTGATAAGGCCACACATTCATTACAAATGAAAACACCATTACCTGCAATAATTTTTTTTACTTCATCTTGGCTTTTGCCACAAAATGAACAATAGACATTCATATCGTTATTACGATTCCCAGCCATTTTTTCCTCAACTTTTCTATTCATTTAATTTAAAATAAGGTTCCATAAAAGGCATGGATTGTGTTGACAAGGTTAGTGAAAGCATTCATCAAAAAAACCGTTCCTAATCCATATCTTTTTTTCTTTATAGCAGGAATTGCACATAAAACACAAATCACAGCTAAAAATGCGGTAAAGACCCCAAAAAGGCTACGTTGCATTGAATAGTATTCCTTCCTTATTTTTCAAAATATGTCACAGTAAAAGCATGAGCATTCTGCTCATCCTTTTCAAAATAATCTCTAGAGATAACTTTAAACTCAGATAGATTAACATCAGGAAAATAGGTATCACCTTTAAATTTTCCATGAACTTTAGTTTTTATGATTGCTTCACAATAAGGCAGAAATGCTTTATAAATACTTGCACCACCTACAATAAATAAGGTCTTATTATGTTCCTGAAACCATTTTATAACTTGTTCAACACTATTTAGGACTGTCACTCCATCTGCTTGGAATTGTTCATCTTTTGTTAAGATGATTGTCTCTCTACCAGGTAAAACACGACGGTTCATTCCATCAAAGGTCTTTCGTCCCATAAGCAAAGCCTGCCCCATGGTCGTTTCTTTGAAGTGATGTAACTCTTTAGGAAGCCTCCATGGTAAACCGCCATTAACTCCAATCAAATGGTCTTCATCTTCAGCCCAAATGGCAATTATTTGCTTTGTCATGACTTTTTTCCTCACTAACTTATCTCTAGATATTCTAACAAATTTTACCTCAAATTGCTTGTTAAAAAACATGAGATAGTTAGATTGCTAAATCAAAACGTAATTGAGGTTTAATTGGGTCATAATCAACTAACGCAAAATCATCTGGTTTAATATCAAAAAAGTCTGTTCCATCTGGAACATTCAATACTAGTTTGGGGTTACACTCAGACGGTTGGCGTTTTAAGAGTTCCTGAGCTTGTTCAAACTGGTTATCATAAATATGAAGATTATTGATAAAATAGAAAAACTTCCCAACTCTCCAACCAAAATGCTTTGCAATCATCATCTGAAGTGCTACATACTGCATAGCATTAATATGATGTGCAACTAACATGTCATTAGAACGTTGTGTTAATGTGGCATCCAAATAAAGCTCACCATTAACGCGTCTCACATCAAACATCGTTTGAAAAGCACAAGGTAGTAGGCCTTCTGTTTCTTCAAATGCTTCATAGTCCCATAATGAAATAACATTACGACGATTCCAAGGGTTATCTTCAAGCTGTTTTAAGAGTTTTGATATAATATTATGTTTTTTAACAACTGCACCGTAGCGCTGACCTATCGTGCCAGTATGGCCAACTTCCCAATCATTCCAGTATGTCACACCATATTTATCATTCAAAACTACTAAATCATTTGTCTGATCTTGATAAATCCAGAAAATTTCTTTAATAGCAGATTTTATTGGAATTGGACGTAGAGTTGTAATAGGAAATTCACCCTTTGATAAATCATACTCTGCAAAGGCACCTGTAATATACTTAGAATTAGCCATTTCCCCATTTTTATATCTAGGTCTGGCTTGCTCGCTAAATACACCTTCAGACATAATTTTCGTGATATTGTCTTTAAATAATAAATCGGCTTTTGTCATGAGATACCTCCAAAGTCTTATTTTATCAGATTTTTAAAAGATATTCTAGTGAGAAACAAGACTTTGAAGGTTAAAGCTTTTTTTCATATTTTTAGCTTCTTTATGGTAAAATGGAATTTAGCAAAAATGACTTTTATTCAGAAAGGTTTACCAATGAAAATAGGAATTGATAAGATTGGTTTTGCAACCAGTCAATATGTCCTTGAAATGACTGATTTGGCTATTGCTCGCCAAGTTGACCCTGAAAAATTCAGCAAGGGATTATTGTTAGATTCACTTAGTATTACGCCAGTTACAGAAGATATCGTTACACTTGCAGCCTCTGCAGCTAATGATATTTTATCTGATGAGGACAAAGAAACTATTGATATGGTGATTGTCGCTACAGAATCAAGTATCGATCAGAGTAAGGCGGCTTCTGTCTATGTACATCAACTTTTAGAGATTCAACCTTTCGCAAGGTCATTCGAGATGAAAGAAGCATGCTATAGCGCAACTGCTGCTCTTGATTACGCTAAATTACATGTAGAAAAACATCCAGATTCTAAAGTATTAGTGATAGCTTCAGATATTGCTAAATATGGCATTAAATCTACTGGAGAATCCACTCAAGGTGCAGGCAGTATCGCTATGCTTATTAGTCAAAACCCATCCATTCTAGAGCTAAAAGAGGACCGTCTAGCGCAAACCCGTGATATTATGGACTTTTGGCGACCAAATTATTCTGATGTTCCTTATGTTAATGGCATGTTTTCAACAAAACAATATCTAGATATGCTAAAAACTACTTGGAAAGAATATCAAAAACGTTTTAATACTAGTCTAAGTGACTATGCTGCTTTTTGTTTCCATATTCCTTTTCCAAAATTAGCTTTAAAGGGCTTTAATAAAATTCTAGATAATAACTTAGATGAACAAAAGAAAGCTGAACTACAAGAAAATTTTGAGCACTCTATTACCTATAGTAAGAAAATTGGAAATTGCTATACTGGCTCATTGTATCTAGGACTTCTATCGTTACTAGAAAATAGTCAAAATTTAAAAGCAGGTGATCAAATTGCCTTCTTTTCATACGGTAGCGGAGCTGTTGCTGAAATTTTTACCGGTCAGTTAGTAGACGGCTACCAAAATAAACTTCAGAGCGATCGTATGGATCAACTCAATAAACGTCAAAAAATTACAGTAACTGAGTATGAGAAACTCTTCTTTGAAAAAACAATCCTAGACGAAAATGGAAATGCTAACTTCAACACCTACCGGACTGGCACTTTTTCTCTAGACTCTATTTGCGAACATCAACGTATCTACAAGAAAATTAATAATTAATATGACAAAAATTTCCTGGACAGGATTTTCAAAAAAATCCCCTGAAGAACGTATTCATTACCTTGAAGAACAAGATTTTTTAGCTGATTCTTCCCTAGAAATAGTGACGAATCAGGACTTACTCTCTTTATCACTAGCCAATCAAATGGCTGAAAATGTCATCGGTCGAATAGCCTTACCATTTTCACTTGTCCCAGATGTTTTGGTTAACGGTAAAGTCTATCAAGTCCCATATGTCACTGAAGAACCGTCAGTTGTTGCTGCTGCAAGTTTTGCTGCTAAAATTATAAAACGATCTGGTGGTTTTCTGACAACTGTCCATAATCGTAAAATGATTGGACAAGTAGCCATTTATGATGTACAAGATAGTCAACACACTAAAGAATCTATATTAAATCAAAAACAGCAATTATTAGAAATAGCCAACGCTGCTCATCCATCAATAGTCAAGCGTGGAGGCGGTGCTTGCGACCTAACTATTGAGATTAAAGAAGACTTTTTGATTGTTTACCTTATGGTTGATACAAAAGAAGCCATGGGTGCTAATATGGTTAACACCATGATGGAAGCATTATCTTCGCCATTAGAAGACATTTCAAAAGGCAAAAGCTTAATGTCAATTTTATCTAACTATGCTACCGAATCTTTAGTGACTGCTACATGCCGAGTTGATTTAAGATTTCTAAGTCGCCAAAAAGAGGAGGCCATCAAGTTAGCTCAAAAAATGACGATGGCAAGTCAATTAGCTCAAGTAGACCCTTATCGTGCTAGCACACATAATAAAGGTATTTTTAATGGCATTGATGCTATCGTCTTAGCTACTGGAAATGATTGGCGAGCTATTGAAGCTGGAGCGCATACCTATGCTGTCAAAGATGGACAATATCGAGGATTATCTAAATGGTCTTATAAGGTTGATGATAATTTTCTAGAAGGTACTCTGACGCTACCGATGCCTGTTGCAACAAAAGGTGGATCCATCGGTATTAACCCTAGTGTCCAACTAGCTCACGATCTACTAGGTCGTCCTAATGCTAAAGAGTTGGCAAGTATTGTTCTTTCGATTGGACTAGCTCAAAATTTTGCGGCTCTTAAGGCATTGGTTAGCACAGGAATTCAAGCTGGTCACATGAAACTTCAAGCAAAGTCGTTGGCACTACTTGCTGGAGCTAAAGAAGAACAAATTTCAGAAGTCGTTAAACAGCTTCTAGACTCTAAACACATGAATCTAGAGACAGCACAGAAAATTGTCAATAAACTTACTAAAAGTAAAAAAAGAATTTGAGAAAAATCATCTCAAATTCTTTTTTTACTTGACTTGAATTTCCATAAGTGTATAATCTAGTTATAAAAACTAGATTATATGGAGTTTTAAAATGAATAAAAATCAATACCCAAAATGGGAAGAATTACCTGAACTAGATCTGTATCTTGACCAAGTACTTCTCTATGTGAATCAATTAATTAATCCTAAAACAATAACTAACGATAAACTACTCACCGCTTCTATGATCAACAATTATGTCAAACATAATTATATATCCAAACCTATTAAAAAAAAATACAATCGCCGTCAAGTAGCACGATTGATTGTTATTACAGCTTTTAAACAAGTTTTTGCTATTCAAGAAATCAGTCAAACATTAGAAATTCTGACAGCTGACAATCATTCTGAGGAAGCATATAACGGATTTGCTGCTTGTATGAACAAAGAAGAGGTTCACGATTTACCACCAGTTGTCATTAGTGCCTGTCAGACGTTGAACCTTTATCAAGAAACACAAAAATTAGTTTTAGAACTAGGAGGAAAAAATAAAAATGCTTAAAGAAATGTCTATCAAATTAAGTCCTCAACTTTCCTTTGGCGAAGAGCTTGCAAATAGTATCACTCACGCTGTAGGAGCTTTGCTTATGCTAATCCTATTACCAATCACCGCTGTCTATAGTCACAACCACTTCGGATTACAAGCAGCACTTGGTACCTCAATATTTGTCACTTCATTATTTTTGATGTTTTTATCATCAAGTATTTACCACTCCATGACTTATAGCAGTCTCCAAAAATATGTTCTACGCATGATTGATCACTCTATGATTTATATTGCTATTGCAGGTAGTTATACTCCTGTCGCATTGTCACTTATTGGCGGCTGGTTAGGATATCTCATCATTTTTTTACAATGGGGGATTACATTATTTGGTATCCTTTATAAAATCTTCGCTCCCAAAATCAATGATAAATTTAGCCTTGTACTTTACCTCATTATGGGATGGCTGGTTATCTTTATTTTCCCTGCTATTATCACAAAAACTGGACCAGCTTTTTGGGGATTACTCTTGGCTGGTGGTATTTGCTATACTATCGGTGCACTCTTTTATGCTCGCAAACGTCCTTATGATCACATGATTTGGCACCTTTTCATTCTATTAGCTTCTATTTTACAATACATTGGAATTGTCTACTTCATGCTATAAAATTTAACTACATTTTATTGATTATTTTTTTGCTAAAACATGATATAATAATAATCATCTAAATCTTAGAGAGAAGGCGTGGACATATGAAAAGTGCTTATATCTTTTTTAATCCAAAATCTGGTAAAGATGAACAAGCATTGGCACAAGAAGTAAAATCTTATTTAATAGAACATGATTTTCAAGACGATTATGTTCGTATCATTACACCTTCATCTGTTGAGGAAGCTGTCGCCTTAGCAAAAAAAGCATCAGAAGACCATATCGACTTGGTTATTCCTTTAGGGGGAGATGGCACTATTAATAAAATCTGTGGTGGTGTCTACGCTGGTGGTGCTTATCCTACTATCGGACTAGTACCTGCCGGGACCGTCAATAACTTTTCAAAAGCTTTGAACATCCCACAAGAGAGGAATCTCGCTCTTGAAAATCTTCTAAACGGTCATGTAAAGTCCGTAGATATCTGTAAAGTTAACGACGATTACATGATTAGCAGTTTAACACTTGGGCTCCTTGCTGATATTGCTGCTAATGTCACTTCTGAAATGAAGCGTAAATTAGGACCTTTTGCTTTCGTAGGTGATGCCTACCGTATATTAAAGCGTAATCGATCATATTCTATTACTCTTGCTTACGATAATAATGTACGGTCTTTACGCACGCGGTTACTACTTATTACCATGACCAATTCGATTGCCGGTATGCCAGCCTTCTCTCCAGAAGCAACAATTGATGATGGACTTTTTAGAGTCTACACTATGGAACATATTCACTTCTTCAAATTATTGTTGCATCTAAGACAATTTCGTAAGGGAGATTTTAGTCAAGCAAAGGAGATAAAACATTTTCATACCAATAATCTGACTATTTCAACTTTTAAACGTAAAAAATCAGCTATCCCTAAAGTTCGTATTGATGGCGATCCAGGTGACCAATTGCCTGTAAAAGTTGAAGTCATCCCTAAAGCCTTAAAGTTTATCATTCCTAACTCATTACCATAATATAAAAGGACCTAGACATAAGTATTAGAGTAAATACTATCTGTCTAGGTTCTTTTTTGTTATACTTAAAGCAATAAATATCATTGAAAGGAAGTATACGATGACAACATTTACTGCTAAATTTATTGACCAAGAGTGGGAAGTCCCAGTAGAATCAGGTCGCTACCATATGATTGTTGGGGAATTTTGTCCTTATGCACAACGTCCGCAGATTGCACGCCAACTGCTTGGTTTGGATAAACATATTTCTATCAGTTTTGTGGATGATGTTCCAAGTGATATAGGACTTATTTTTAGCCAACCAGAACAGGTTACTGGTGCTAAGTCGCTTCGTGATATTTATCATTTGACTGACCCGACCTACAAAGGTCCTTATACTATCCCAATTTTAATTGACAAGACTGATAATCGTATTGTCTGTAAGGAATCTGCAGATATGCTTCGACTTTTTACTACAGATTTCTCTGATTTGCATCAAGAGGATGCTCCTGTCCTTTTCAGCCAAGAAACTGCTTCACTTATTGATAATGATATTAAAGACATTAATAATAACTTCCAAAGCTTAATGTATAAGTTAGCTTTTCTTGATAAACAAACAGATTATGATACTTATAGTAAGGAATTCTTCACTTTTCTAGATCAAAAAGAACACTTACTAGGACAACGTCCTTTCTTGCTCGGAGATAATCTAAGTGAGGTTGATATTCATTTCTTTACACCATTAGTCCGCTGGGATATTGCTGGGCGTGATCTTCTACTACTTAATCAGAAAGCGCTAGAAGACTACCCAAATATTTTTTCTTGGGCTAAAACTTTATACAATGACTTTAATTTAAAAACATTAACCAATCCACAATCCATAAAAAATAACTATTACTTAGGCAAATTTGGAAGAGCTGTTCGTCATCATACCATCGTACCAACAGGTCCAAATATGGTAAAATGGGAAAAATAAAGCTAAAAAGCTAAGGCAATTCACAGCCTTAGCTTTTTAGCTATACTAGTCCAAAGTGGACCAATCAAATTCAATAAAAGTCTTGAAGAGATCTCCATAAGTACCACTATAAGCAATATTTTTATCTTTATAAGTCATTTTCGTAATAGGATAATTATCAGGAACAGTAACACATCCCATTAAAACTCGAATAAAATCATTTGGATTTTCAAAAACTTGGCATCGCTCAGTGTCGTAAGCATCTTCATAATACAGTTTAATCATCTTATTACCTCTGACGTTTTACAAGGAAACTTTGACAGGAAGCTATATCTACTTCACAAAAATAATATCATTTAGCATTGGCTTCCTTCAATTGACCATACAATATATAATTGACTTGTCGTAAATCAGTTATTTTTTTACAATTCAGTGCACACATTATCATTCTTAAATCTTCTTTCCAAGAATTGAGAATTGCAATAACATCATCTACAGGATAACGCTCAACTAATTCTAAAACTGCTCTAGAAAGTCCAACAGCTTTAGCACCCAACACTAAACATTTTACCATATCTAAAGGATGACGAATGCCACCAGATGCTAGGATATCCATTTTGTCCATCATAGATTGAGCGTTTATTAAAGATTGAGCTGTTGTTTGCCCCCAGGTATTGAGATACGAACGGTCGCGTCCACGTTGATTTTCGATGTAAGCAAAACTAGTCCCCCCACGCCCCGAAATATCTACAGTTGTGATACCTATATCGTAAGCATCCTTTATTGATTGTAAATCCATCCCAAAACCAACCTCTTTTAAGATAAGTGGGCATTGGATATTGTCGACGTATTCTTTTAAGTGAGAACGCCACATGTGAAATTCACGCTCTCCTTCAGGCATCAAAAGTTCTTGCATCACATTAACATGAACTTGTAAAAAAATGGGGTTCATAGCCTTAACGGTTGACTCTGCTGCTGGTAAAGGCTTGTCTAACCCTATATTTGTCGCCAGTTTTAAATCAGGATACAAGTCTGTTGTTGGGTAGGAATCATCTTCATCGTTTTTGAGAGCTGCCGAATATGAACCTGTCGCCATAACAATCCCTGTAGCTTGAGCAACCTGTGCCAATTTATGATTGACTGCTTTCCCTTTTTCACTACCTCCTGTCATAGCATTGATATAAAAAGGAAATTCAAAGCTTTGACCAGCAAAATGTGTTGATAAATCGATATCGTTGACATTATATTTTGGTAAGGATGAATGTATTAACTCAATATCGTCAAAACTATTATAAGGCGACTGATATTTAAGAGCATATTTTATGTGATCATCTTTTCGATTTGTCATGACAATGTCTCCTTACTAAGTAGTTCAATACCAGCACTCTCCCAACGCTTGATTAGAGTTTGATTATCATTTTTATTAAAGGATATGGCTATACCACAATCGCCTCCTCCAGATCCTGAAGATTTTGTGACTATATCTAGGCCTTTGCTTGCCTCTTTAAGCTTTTGAAGTTTATCGGTGTAAATAGATGGATGAAGATTAAATAATAACAAGCTAATTTCTTCTAAACATCTCTTAATCGCTTCTTTATCTCCTTCTTTAAAGGCTGAAAGTAACTGGACAACTTGATAATTTGTATCATCTAAAAAACGCTGCGTAATAGTTGATTTAACTATATTTATCATTTCTTTTGAAATGGACGGTTGCATTGTCCATCCCACTAAAAAATCCATCTCCAATGAAGCTTGTATTTTGGTAATACGATAACCCCATTCAGCTTCCAATACTTGTTCCAAGGGTTTTGTTTCAATCATTTTTGAAACAGCCCTACGATCAAAAGCTGAATAAGAAATTAAATGCTCATAAGCAATACAAGCAATATCTCCCATTGAGCCATTATCACCTCTTTTTAAGAGAACGTAGGCAGATAATTTAAAAAGCAAGTCGCTTGGCATCTCTATCTCATAAAGCGCAGCCATAGCTTTAATAGTCAAAACGACAACACTTCCGCTAGAGCCTATACCAAATTTAAGTCCATAGCGCTCTAATTTTCCCGTAATTTCGAGGTGAATCGGTTTTATGTTTTTGCCAAAATTAATCAACCATTCTTCCATAAGCAATATCGTTTCCTGAATGAGACTATATTGCTTATCAGGCTGCAAGCTTGCCGTATAGTTAAACATATCAGAATAAAGGCTGTAGTTATCTGCAAAAGTAGCTAATGCAGTCATATAAATAGGAATGTTCTTTAAAATAGCTACTTGTCCAGGATACAGTATCGCGTATTCACCTGCAATATATAATTTGCCACCTGTTTGCACCTTAACCATCTGCTAATTCCTTTGTCGTTGAAACAATAATACGATAATCTTTCTCCAAGATAGCAGCTAATGCCTCAAGGTCTTGACGTAAGCAAAGTACTTTAACATTTGGACCCGCATCCATCGTATAATAACATTCATGACCTTTTTCGCGAAGTTTCTTCACAACATCCATAGCTTTATATGTCTCTTCTGTCAAATATGAAAAGGCTGGAGTTGCTGTTTTAGTTGTTGAGTGCATTGCAAGTGCATTACGCTCTGTCAGTTGACCTACCTTTTGAAAATCATTATTTTTTAGGTATACTAACATATCTTGATAGTCTTGTTCAGATTGCCTTACCCATTCATTAAAAGTCGTTGAGGTTTCGGTGCAGATTTTCATACCTTCACGGCTTGAAATCGGCTTTCTTTTGTCATTTAAGACCAGCATAATCATAGCTAAATCTAAATCAGTGTGAACTTTATAGATATCACCACTATCTTTATCCCAAGCAGCAACAGGTCCAAAAAAAGAGCGTGAAGAAGAGCCTGAAGCAAACTTGGCTTCTTGAGCTAACTGTGATTGGCTAAGGTTAGTACCAAAAAAATCATTGCAAGCCTTTACTAAGGCTGATAAACCACTTGATGACGATGATAAGCCTGCAGCTGTTGGCATATTATTAGTTGTTTCAATCTTTACAAAGCCGGACTTATTTTGTCGAAAGCGATCCAAGATAGCTGACATTTTGTCATGTTCATGATCATTTTGAAGAACACCAGAGATGTAAAATTCATCTTTCTTAGCATCCTTCCCAAGGGTAGTCAAACGTGTTTCAGTGTACATGTTTTCAAGTGTTAGAGAAATACTACTGGTAGCTGGAATCATTTTTTCAGCATCTGCTTTTCCCCAATATTTGATAATAGCAATGTTAGCATAAGACTTAACACTTATACTTTTTCCGTCCATGTGTTGACAGCTCCTTCTCTTTCTAATTGCTGACTTAAGCGCTCAGCTTCTCTTTTTTCTTTTACAAGTGCGATAATACAACCACCTAATCCGCCGCCACTCATTTTAGCGCCTAGAGCACCACAACTAATAGCTACCTCTACCAGATGATCAGCTTCTAAACTTGAGACACCCAATTGTTTTAAACTTTGATGCGCTTTAGTCATCAAGCTACCAAGTTGTTTGGAATCACTTTTATGAATAGCATCCTCTGATGCCTCTGCTAAATAACCTAATTCTTTTAAAAAGGGTAGTACTGCCTCGCCAGATGATTTCACCTTATCCACTGCTTCTTTAGTATGCCCATGAATTCCTGTATCAGCAATAACTAAATAAGCATTCAAATGCATGGGTACTGTTGAAAAACCAATATTGCGGATAAATTTAATAGTATTTTCACTAAGACAAGTTTTTGCATCTAATCCACTCGGATTTGAATGTGCTATCATTTCTGCTCGATTAACAAGGCATTCTAACAAATCTGCCTCCAAATCTTCATCAAAATAATCAAAAACTGCACGAATAGCTGCAATAGCAACTGCAGCTGATGATCCCATACCACGTCTTTCTGGGACTTGTGACTCAATATGATATGCAATTTTAGAAGAAGTTTTACCTAAATAGTCCAAGGCAGCAAAAATGGCTGTCGACAAAGGATCAGTCATATCTAATGCTATTAATTGAGGAGCCTCTTCAATAAGGCAAGTTACTTCAATATTTTTTAAAGGAATAGCAATGGCTGGATAACCATATACTACTGAGTGCTCACCCATCAAGATAATCTTGCTATGAGCCTTTCCTATACCAAACTTTTCTTTCATCTTTTTCTCTTTACAATTCTATTACCTTACTATTTTAATATAAATCCTTAAAAAAAGCGACTTTAACGTGATAATAACATAAATTAAAGGAACTACAATTGCAGTCCCTTTAATCTTAAATGTAAATGACAAAGGTAATGGTATCATGTTTATAATTCACATCGATACTTCCTTTAAATAGATGCACCAAACTAGTTACGATAGAAAGACCAATACCATATCCCGATTTTTTGTTATTATGTGACTCATCCTCTCGATAAAATCGTTCAAAAAACTTGCTATAGTCTATGTCTTTACCATTCTTATAAGTATTTGAAACTTCAAGCTTAGCTCGTCTCAAACGACTTGAACGTGATAACTTAACTGTCACAGTCCCCATCGGATCACAATACTTATTAGCATTATCAACCAATAATGTAACCAATTCAAATAATGATTTTTCTTCAGCTTTGACATGAATACCTGGTTGGATACTCATTATAAAATCTTTACCATCTTTAATGATTGGACCTTTAAAATCTTCTGCAGCATCTTTTGTAATATGTGAAAAGTCTAAGTCAACCATACTTATATCAGGCTGTTCTTCAAAGCGGGCAAGACTGACCATGCCATTAATTAGACCCGTTAAACGTTGGATTTGATCATTTGTAGATTTAGTCCACTCTGATTCACCACTCATCATTTCCACCAATTCATTATTAGCGGAGATGATAGCAAGTGGAGTTTTTAGTTCATGTCCTGCATTGGTAATAAAACGCCTTTGCTTTTCATAGTTAGCAACAAATGGTAAGATAACTCTCCCTGATAAAACTGAAACAATTACCATGAAGACGATAAAACTTGCCAAGGACATCCATATTGAAAGTTGCAATAATCTTTGATTATCAAGATATTGGTTGGTTGTATCTAAAAATACCACTAAATAATCATTTTTACCAACCTTTTTTAGTAGATAAGAATAAGTACTAAAATTATAGGTAATATGACCTGAATCACTATTTTGTGATACGATACGCTTGGCATAATTTTTTATTTGCCTATCGCTTACTTCAAAGATATTTCTAGAATCAAAACTAGTCACGTTACCTTTTGCATCTGTTCGCGCACTGAAATAACGGAATTGGAAAATAGCGTCCGTTGATAGGTCATCACCTAATTCTTTACTAAATTCAAGTTTATTCGGTATACGTCCATTGTTGTCTGCAAGGATAGTTAACACACGATAAATTTCATTCTTCGTTTGATAGTGATTAGCAGAGTTGAGGACACCGACTACTGAAAATAAAACAACAAGAATAGCTAGCGCAGCTATTCCGATAAAACGAAGTCGTAAATTTCTAAACATTAGCCACCATTTATTTCACTTAATTTATAGCTACTACCTTCTTGACCAATAATCTCCAAGTTAGCACTAATTGCCTGCAATTTTTGTCTCAAATAAGAAACATAGATAAAGACGTATCCCTCATCTACATCTTCTTGGTCCTTATCTGCTCCCCAGACATGTTCGAAAAGTTGTTGTGTAGATAATTCTTTATCATGGTTCAACATGAAAAATGCTAACATTTTAGCTTCTTTACCCGCTAGACGAATAGTGTTTTCACATTGCAACTCTTGTTCACCGACTGATAAGGTTACTCTTCCCAATGACAATACATTAGGTGTGAAATCTTCCAATCTTCGGGACATAGAGCGAAGCCTTGCTAATAATTCTTTTAGAGAGAAGGGTTTTGTTAAATAATCATCTGCACCAGCATCTAGACCTGTTACTCTATCATCAATTTCTGCCATGGCTGTTAGCATAATAATGTGAGATTTATTTCCTGATTGTCTAATTTCTTTGACAGCCTCAACACCTGTTTTAACAGGCATCATGACATCCATAACCATGACATCATATGCATTTTGATTAGCTAAATCAATAGCAGTCTGACCATCGTAGGCGACATCAACAACATAACCTTGGTGACTAATTGCCGTACTAAGGACACGTGACATCTGTTCTTCATCTTCTGCAATTAATACTCTCATTTTATTCCTTCTTTGTTCCACTCTCTATCAATTGACGAATCGTTTGCATCGTTAAATCAACAGATGCCATTTCATCAGCACAACGTTTTAATTCTCTTACAATTCGTTCGGGATTTTCAATATCATGCTTGTATTTCATCTGATGTTCTAAACTAGCCCAAGAATCTTGCGCAATTGTACGTAACTGAATCTCAATGTAATATTTACCTTCTGAATTACCCAAACAGTCTGGATAGGGAGTATCAATTTCTAAAATCACATGGTAAGAGCGATACCCATTTGGCTTAACATGCTGGATATAGTCTTTTTCAACTACAATACGACAATCATCAAATGACTTAATACGTTCTACAATTTGATAAATATCGTTAACAAAACCACAAATAATACGGACTCCAATACTATCTCTAATAGCTTTTAGTGCAGAATCTACTGTTACAGGTAACTGTTTACGACGACATTTCTCTATCATACTATCTGATGTCTTAATACGACCAATGATATGTTCGTACAATTTATAGCCTGTTTCAACCTTAGCTTTATCATTTTCTAATTGTATACGCTGGCTGAAATCTTCTAAAATTAATGGTAGATATCGACCATAATCTCCATAAATATTTGTTTCCATAAGAAACCTTCCTATTCTCTCTTAAGCTCCATTATATCATAGAAACTTAAGGCAAACTAAAAAGGAATGAGAATTTTTTCTTCCCATTTCCTTCTAAAATGTTCATGTTAAGCTGATTCGAATTGAGAATTATACAGATCAGCATAAAAACCACTTTGAGACATCAAAACATCATGACTGCCTTGCTCAATGATATTCCCATCTTTCATGACCAAAATCAAATCTGCGTTTTTAATCGTTGATAAACGATGTGCGATAACAAATGATGTTCTTCCTTCCATAAGTTTGTCCATAGCTTTTTGAATTAACTCTTCTGTACGTGTATCAACAGATGAAGTTGCTTCATCTAAGATAAGTAAGGGAGAATTTTTCAAAAGAGCTCGAGCAATGGTTAATAATTGCTTTTGTCCAACTGACAATGTCACAGCGTCATCAAGGACAATATCATACCCTTTAGGTAGTGTCATTATAAAATGATGTACACCGACTGCCTTAGCAGCTTCTTGAACCTCATCGTCACTGATTGTCGTCTGATTAAAAATCAAATTTTCTTTAATAGTTCCCTCAAACAACCATATATCTTGAAGAACCATCGAGAAAGCATCATGAACTTGACTACGTTTCATGTCTTGGATATTGATGTCATCTATGGAAATACTACCTGAATTAACATCATAAAAACGCATCAATAAATTAACAATTGTCGTTTTACCTGCGCCAGTTGGTCCTACAATAGCAACTTTCTGACCAGGCTGTGCCTCCGAAGTAAAGTCATGAATAATAGTCTTGTTATCACTATAACCAAACTTGACATGTTCAAAGGACACATACCCCTTAAACTTAGGAAGATTTAACACTTTGTGCTTATCCTCTTGCATATTTGTTTCATTTAAAAATTCAAAAACACGTCCCATGGCTGCACTAGCAGACTGTAATTGTGTAATTCCTTGAGCAATCTGACCAATAGGCTGTGTAAAAATACGAACATAGGTCATAAAAGCAACAATTGTACCCATAGTAATTGTTCCTTTGATAGCTAACATGGCACCAACCACACACACCATCACATAACCAAAATTACCAATAAACTGCATCAGAGGCATCATAATTCCAGAGAAAAATTGTGATTTCCACATGGAACTGTGAAGTTTATCATTTAATAGTTGAAAATCTGACTTAGCCTGCTGTCTTGCGTTATGACTAGTAACAATGTTATGTCCTGAGTAAATTTCTTCTACATATCCAGATATATTAGCCAAATTCATCTGTTGCTTTTTAAATAAAGGCTGACTCTTCACCATAATGATTGAAGAAAGAGCGAATCCTGAAAATACCGATATAATCGCCGTTGTTGCTAAATGCCAATCTGTTTTGAACATCATAATTAATGAACCAATCAATAATACTGTAGATGCAACCATAGTAACTAAACTTTGGTTAAAAGACTGTGTCATCAAATCCACATCATTTGTAACACGAGATAAAGTATCACCTTGAGTATGGCTATCAAAATAACTCAAAGGTATTTTATTGATTTTATCAGCAATAGCATTGCGCATGCCTTGAGCAAATTTTTGAATAATAGTCGTTACAATAAAACTTGCTAGATAGGATACTAATGCACCTAAAACATATAATACTGCCAATTGCCCTGCAATATGACCGATTTTGGCTAAGTCAATATTACCAGCCAAGCCTTTTACCATAAGATCCGTCATCTCTTTAAGACGGTCTGGTCCTATAACTGTTGTCAAGCTTGATAAAGTTGCTAACACAATTGCTAACGCAAAAAGAAGTTTGTAACCTTTGAGGTACGGAGACAAATTAGAGAAAAAAGACGTTTTTTGTGATTTAGTTTTCATTTTCCAATTCCTCCTTAGACAATTGAGAATAAGCTATCTCTTGATACACTTCATTATTTG
>NZ_KV806593.1:39896-56247 GCF_001811765.1 Streptococcus sp. HMSC076H09
TATCTCTTGATACACTTCATTATTTGATAACAATTCCTTATGTGTTCCTTGCCCAACAACTTTACCTTGATCTAGCACTAAAATGAGATCAGCATCCATGATAGTTGAAATGCGTTGAGCGACAATTAATTTCGTCATAGCAGCTGTTTTTTCTTTCACCTCATGGCGTAAAATATGATCTGTTTTATAATCTAACGCTGAAAATGAGTCATCAAAAATGAGAATTTCAGGGTGACGTGCTAAAGCACGTGCAATTGCCAAGCGTTGTTTTTGTCCTCCTGAAAAGTTACTACCACCTTGAGCGACTTCTGTATCTAATCCTTTTTCTTTAGCCTCGATAAATTCTTTAGCTTGCGCTAATTCGAGTGCTTGCCAAATTTCTTCATCACTAAGTTCCTCCCTGCCACTCTCTCCCAAAATCATATTAGAACGTACTGTCCCACTAAAGAGAACAGCTTTCTGTGGAATATAGCCAATTTTATTATTCAAATCATTGTGAGAGTATTCCTTTATATCAATGCCATCAAGTTTAATTGCCCCCTCTGTGGCGTCATAAAAACGTGGAACTAAATTGACTAAAGTGGATTTTCCAGAACCTGTAGACCCAATAAATGCCACTGTCTGACCAGTATCTGCTTTGAAAGATACATGTTCAATAACCGCTTCAGAATCTTTACTATAATGAAATGACACATCTTGAAACTCAATTTGACCTTTTTGTGCACTTTGAATATGACTATTTTCTTTAAAAGTTACTGTTGGGGCTAAAGTTAGTACCTCATTAATACGTCTAGCCGATACTAAAGCACGAGGCATGATGATAAAAATAGCTACCATCATCATAAATCCCATAACAACTTGCATAGCATAAGATGAAAAAACAACCATGTTTGAAAAAAGATCCACTCGATCAGTGATAGCTGATTTAGCAGCCAATACAGATACACTTGTTCCTGTAACTTTAGGCACAGAGATATCATTAATCAAATAAGAGCCAATCCAATAAATAGCTAAAGTCAATCCAGATGAAACCACTGTCATCACAGGATTCATAAGCGACATCAATCTATAAACAAAAAGGTTCAATTTTGTTAAATCGTCATTTTCACGTTTGAACTTATCTGTTTGATACTTTTCAGCATTGTAGGCACGAATAACTCTAACACCAGAGAGTGCCTCTCTAGTAGTTGCATTAAGCGCATCTGTAAAACCTTGGATTTGACGTTGTCTCGGAAAAGCGAGTAAGAGTAGAACGCTAAGTAATATCATAACGATAATAACCGCTACTCCAACTGCCCCAGTCCATTGATCGCTTTTACCCCAAATTTTAGTCAAAGCCCATATTGCCATAATTGGTCCACGGGTAACAACCTGCATTCCCATTACAATAAGGATCTGTAGCTGAGTCAAGTCGTTAGTTGTGCGCGTTAATAGAGAGGGGATAGAAAATCGCTTAATTTCTGCATCAGAATAATCCATCACATGGTTAAAAATATCTGAACGTAATCGACTAGTAAAACTAGCTGCTGTCCTAGCACCTAAAAAACCTACCATTACTGCTACTAAAAAACTACCAAATGAAAAGGCAAGCATTTTTAGTCCAGGATCCCAAAGAGCCTCTAACTTTGTACCTTTAGTTTGCAACATACGTGTGATATCAGACATATATTCTGGAGTCTTTAGGTCCATCCAAACCGCTAGACACACTAATATAGTACTCGCCACAATCATCAACCATTCTTTACCATTGAGTCGCTTGAAAATATTAAACATCGCAAACTCCTTTTACTTTCATATTTATCCTATTATCCTAAAATAGTTAATCAAAATCTTCCATCGCCATATTTTTAGCTAATGTTCTAATAACCTTTTTGGTAGTACGTATCTCTTCTTTAGTAATACCTGCTAACATGGTACTGTGCAATTTTTCTAAGAAAATTTCAAATTGTGTAGCCTTTTGTTTACCTAGATGAGTCAAATAAAGGTATTTCACACGCTTATCTGTCTTAGATGGAACAATCGCAATAAATCCATTTTTTTCCATCCGTTTTACCAAATTAGAAGCTACAGACTTAGAGATGTGTAAAATTTCTTCAGCATCTTTTATAGACATATCCTTGTCAGGATGTTTATAGAGATGCATCACTAAGTGTCCTTGTGGACCCGCTAAATGTTCAACATCATACTCTTTTGCATAACGATCTAAATACTTTTCAAGTTGATTAACAAGTATTCGTGCTTTTTGAAGAGGATTCTCCATAATAATACTCCTTTAATAGTTATCGTGAGAACTATTTTAAAACAACCTTTATTAATTGTCAATTAAAAGTTACCGTGAGAACTATTTTTACATTAATATTTCTAAAAAACACCTATCATTCGTCAAATAAAAAATGATTTCGCTTACTTTTTAATATTAAAAATATATGTTCGCTTTTTATATTTTTAATTATAAATTTATATTGATTTTTAATGTAAATGATAGTAAAATACAAATGTAATACTTATTTAATTTACAGGAGATTTAAATGAAAAAGAAAATTATTTTGAAAAGTAGTGTCCTTGGTTTAGTCGCTGGGACTTCTATTATGTTCTCAAGCGTATTCGCTGACCAAGTCGGCGTCCAAGTTATAGGCGTCAATGACTTTCATGGTGCACTTGACAATACTGGAACAGCAAATATGCCTGACGGAAAAGTTACTAATGCTGGCACTGCTGCTCAATTAGATGCTTATATGGATGATGCTCAAAAAGATTTCAAACAAACTAACCCTAATGGTGAAAGCATTAGAGTTCAAGCTGGTGATATGGTTGGAGCAAGTCCAGCTAACTCAGGGCTTCTTCAAGATGAACCAACCGTTAAAACATTTAATGCAATGAATGTTGAGTATGGCACATTAGGTAACCATGAATTTGATGAAGGTTTGGCAGAATACAATCGTATCGTTACTGGAAAGGCCCCTGCTCCAGATTCTAATATAAATAATATTACGAAATCATACCCACACGAAGCTGCAAAACAAGAAATTGTAGTGGCAAACGTTATTGATAAAGTTAACAAACAAATCCCTTACAATTGGAAACCTTACACTATTAAAAATATTCCTGTAAATAACAAAAGTGTGAACGTTGGCTTTATCGGAATCGTTACCAAAGACATCCCAAACCTTGTCTTACGTAAAAATTATGAACAATATGAATTTTTAGATGAAGCTGAAACAATCGTTAAATACGCCAAAGAATTACAAGCTAAAAATGTCAAGGCTATTGTAGTCCTTGCTCATGTACCTGCAACAAGCAAGGATGATATTGCTGAAGGTGAAGCAGCAGAAATGATGAAAAAAGTCAATCAACTCTTCCCTGAAAATAGCGTAGATATTGTCTTTGCTGGACACAATCATCAATATACAAATGGTCTTGTTGGTAAAACTCGTATTGTACAAGCGCTCTCTCAAGGAAAAGCCTATGCTGATGTACGTGGTGTCCTAGATACTGATACACAAGATTTCATTGAAACCCCTTCAGCTAAAGTAATTGCAGTTGCTCCTGGTAAAAAAACAGGTAGTGCCGATATTCAAGCCATTGTTGACCAAGCTAATACTATCGTTAAACAAGTAACAGAAGCTAAAATTGGTACTGCCGAGGTAAGTGGCATGATTACGCGTTCTGTTGATCAAGATAATGTTAGTCCTGTAGGCAGCCTCATCACAGAGGCTCAACTAGCAATTGCTCGAAAAAGCTGGCCAGATATCGATTTTGCCATGACAAATAATGGTGGCATTCGTGCTGACTTACTCATCAAACCAGATGGAACAATCACCTGGGGAGCTGCACAAGCAGTTCAACCTTTTGGTAATATCTTACAAGTCGTCGAAATTACTGGTAGAGATCTTTATAAAGCACTCAACGAACAATACGACCAAAAACAAAATTTCTTCCTTCAAATAGCTGGTCTGCGATACACTTACACAGATAATAAAGAGGGCGGGGAAGAAACACCATTTAAAGTTGTAAAAGCTTATAAATCAAATGGTGAGGAAATCAATCCTGATGCAAAATACAAATTAGTTATCAATGACTTTTTATTCGGTGGTGGTGATGGCTTTGCAAGCTTCAGAAATGCCAAACTTCTAGGAGCCATTAATCCCGATACAGAGGTATTTATGGCCTATATCACTGATTTAGAAAAAGCTGGTAAAAAAGTGAGCGTTCCAAATAATAAACCTAAAATCTATGTCACTATGAAGATGGTTAATGAAACTATTACACAAAATGATGGTACATATAGCATTATTAAGAAACTTTATTTAGATCGACAAGGAAATATTGTAGCACAAGAGATTGTATCAGACACTTTAAACCAAACAAAATCAAAATCTACAAAAATCAACCCTGTAACTACAATTCACAAAAAACAATTACACCAATTTACAGCTATTAACCCTATGAGAAATTATGGCAAACCATCAAACTCCACTACTGTAAAATCAAAACAATTACCAAAAACAAACTCTGAATATGGACAATCATTCCTTATGTCTGTCTTTGGTGTTGGACTTATAGGAATTGCTTTAAATACAAAGAAAAAACATATGAAATAATAAAAATAGGTTTGGATAAAATATCCAAACCTATTTTTATATCAATATGCCTTCCAAATGATCTAACTCGTGTTGACAAATTTGAGCTGGAAAATCTGTCAACTTGATTTGCTGTTCTTTCCAATTGATATCACGATAAGAAATCGTAATGTGATGATATCGTTGTGTACTTCTGCAACCTACGAGAGAAAGGCAAGATTCTTCTGTCTCATATGGATCCGATTTTGCAACTAATACAGGGTTAAACATTACTAAATTTGTAATACCCACATTGATGATAATGACACGCTTCAGACTACCAATCATATTGGCTGCCATACCTACACAATAATTTTGATTAGCATGCAAAGTATCCTGTAAATCTTTTGCTAAGCTCACATCTGCTCTACTAGCCATTTGTGATTTTTGTTGTAAAAAGAAAGTATCTCTAACAATTGGTTTTATCATTTATTTTAACCTAACTCTATTATGATAATACTAGTATACCATAGGTTAGCTAAGGACTATGATAAGAGATTAAACAATACCTTGTGCAGACATAGCTTGAGCAACTTTTAAAAAGCCTGCAATGTTAGCACCTAGAACCAGGTTACCACTATCGCCAAATTCATCAGCCGCTTTGGAAGCATTCACAAAAATAGTTTTCATAATACGTTGCAATTCTTGATCAACTTCTTCAAAAGTCCATGCCCTACGACTAGAATTTTGTGCCATTTCAAGCGCTGAAACAGCTACTCCTCCTGCATTGGCAGCTTTAGCAGGACCAAAAGCAACCCCTGCCTTTTGGAAAACTTTAATAGCACCCAAGCTAGATGGCATATTTGCTCCTTCTGTTACTGCCAAGACACCATTTTCAACTAATAACTTAGCGTCTTCTTCGTCTAATTCGTTTTGAGTAGCACACGGGAAAGCTAAATCTGCTTTAATAGACCAGATACTACCTTGATCTGCTGGTGTGAAATTAGCTTTTGGATGTTTCTCCGTATATTTAACAATACGTGCTCTTTCAACCTCTTTTATCTGTTTCAATGTTTCAAGGTCAATACCGTCTGGATCATAAACATAACCTGAAGAATCTGACACAGCTACAACAGTTGCACCCAACTCTTGTAATTTTTCAGTAGCATAAATAGCCACGTTACCAGATCCCGAAACCAGTGCAACTTTGCCAGTTAAATCTTGACCACACGCTGCCAGCATTTCTTTAGCAAAATAGACTGCCCCATAACCAGTTGCTTCTGTACGAGCCAAAGAGCCACCATAAGTCAGTCCTTTTCCGGTTAAAACCCCATTTTGATAACCATTTAAACGCTTATATTGACCATAAAGATAACCAATTTCACGTCCACCTACTCCAATATCGCCAGCTGGCACATCTAAATCTGGTCCAATGTATTTTTGAAGTTCGGTCATAAAACTTTGTGTGAAACGCATCACTTCATTATCTGATTTCCCTTTTGGATCAAAGTTCGACCCTCCTTTGCCACCACCAATTGGTAGACCTGTCAGTGAATTCTTAAAAATTTGTTCAAATCCTAAAAATTTGACAATAGATTGTGTTACTGTAGGGTGAAAACGTAAACCACCTTTATAAGGACCAATAGCTGATGAAAATTGTACACGATATCCTCGGTTAACTTGAACTTGGCCTTTATCATCTACCCATGGAACTCTAAAAGAAATCACGCGCTCAGGCTCAACCAAACGTTCTAAAAGATTTTCTTCAATGTACTGAGGGTATTTATCAAAAACTGGTACTAGTGACTCAAAAACCTCTTCAACCGCTTGTAGAAATTCTTCCTCATGCTCATTTTGCTTCTTCACTTTCTCTAAAACACTTGCTACATATGTCTTTCCGCTTGTCATTTATTTTCCTCCGTATTGTTTTAATATAGTTAGCATTATAAATTGTCAGAATTTTCTTGTCAACTATTTGCTATGGTATCATTATTAGGAGCAATTTTAAAGGTAATTATTTGACTTTTACTGACTTTCGTTCTATAATGAGACAAATATTTGATTGGAGTATCTATATGAAATGGTTCCCACTTGTTGGAGGTATAATTGCCTTATTAGCTGGCTTCTATCTCTTTATAAATCCTGTAACGGTTGTTGCAACTCTGGGTTGGTTCATTGCTTTATTTATCTTTATTTATGGCATTTCAAATTTAGTACGCTACTTGCAAGCTGATTCTTATCACCGTAGCCCTTGGTATCTGGTTCAGAGTATCCTTGCTATTATTTTTGGTATCATTTTACTATCCAGCTCAGCAATGTCACTTTCAAATACTGTCATGACTATTTTAGCATACTGGCTACTGGTATCTGGTATTTTACGACTTTTGGGTGGTTTCCAAATGCAAAAAATTAATTTCCCAGGTGCCAAATCCTATAAACGTTCGGCTTATATTGCACTCATTTTAGGTATTATTTTACTGGTTCAACCTACCTTATCAGCAGCCATCATTGGAAGATTTGTAGCCTTTATATTAATAGCAATTGGAGCTTCGGCTATTTACACTTTTACTCGTATTAATTATTAAAAGGACATGTTTCGTGTCCTTTTTTTATCTATTGATGACGTCATTTACTATTTGAAAATTGGCTATTATATAATTCGTAATAAAATCCTTTATCTGCTAGGAGTTTCTGGTGATTACCTTGTTCGATGATTTGACCATCCTTTAGAACTAAAATGTTGTCTGCCTCTTGAATCGTTGATAGACGGTGTGCAATGACAAAACTAGTTCTTCCTTCCATCAATTTTTTCATAGCTTTTTGAATAAGCAATTCCAACCTTGTATCAACAGATGAAGTCGCTTCATCTAAAATTAAAATTTTAGGATCTGCTAATAAAGCACGTGCAATAGTCAACAGTTGCTTTTGTCCTAAGGAGATATTGCTTGATTCTTGATTCATCACCATATTGTAGCCACCAGGTAACGTTCGAATAAAGTGGTCAACATTCGCAGCTTTGGCAGCAGCAACTATATCCTCATCACTGGCTTCAAGATTACCGAATCTAAGATTTTCTTTTATTGTACCTTCATATAACCAAGCATCTTGCAACACCATGCCAAATTGTTGCCGGAAATCTTGGCGTGATAGGTGTCTAATATCGTGACCATCTACGGTGATAGCACCTTCACTAACATCGTAGAATCTCATGAGTAAGTTTATAAGTGTTGTCTTACCTGCACCTGTTGGCCCTACAATTGCAATCATTTGCCCTGGTTCTACGTCTAAGTTAAAGTCGCGGATAAGTGGCTTATCCGGAGAATAGTGAAAATCGACACCATGAAAGCTGACTTGACCGGTTAAGTCATGGCTCAATTTTTCAGTGACTTGATTGGCTTCCTCTTCTTCATCTAAGACTTCAAAAATACGTTCTAAGGAAGATTTTGCACTTTGCAAAACACCTGCTAATTGTGTAATGGTTTGAACGGGTTGACTAATTTGCCAAACATACTGCACAAATGCCTGCATGTTACCAATTGTTAAGGTACCAGCAATAACTTGTAAACCGCCAACAAATGCAATGATAAGGTAAATAAAATCAGAGATACCATTCAATACTGGCATCATAATTCCTGAAATGAAGCTAGCTTTGAAACCTACATGACGTAGATTATCCGTTATATCACGAAATTCTTGACTAGACGCCTCTTCTCTACCATATAATTTTATGATATTGAAACCAGTTAATTTCTCTTGTACAAAACCATTCAGTTCTCCCAGAATCTTTGCCTGTTCTTTAAAGTAAGGTTGGGATCTTTTTAGTATCGCTTGTGCACTAAAATAAGTTACAGGAATACAAGCAATGATAATCATGGCTAATGGTACATTTAGATAAAGTACCATAACGACTACTAAAATAATACTTAAAAAAGCATTGATAATCTGTAAAAAGCTCTGTTGTAAAGCATTTGAGACCGTTTCAACATCACTTGTAAAACGTCCCAACATATCTCCAAATTGGTGCTTATCAAAATACGATACAGGAACTTTATTGATTTTATGATTCAAATCATGACGGATATCACGGATACTTTTTTGAACGACAGTAGTCATAAAATAATTTGAGCCATAAGAACCTAATTCATAGAAAACACCTCTGAAAAAATAAATAATCAAAATACCAGCAATATAAGGAACGTTCAATTCTGCCCCAGAAACTCCCTTAGCCATATCAACAAGGTTAGCAGTCAACTCTGTTATCGCTAACCCTAAAATAAAAGGCTCCAGAACACTCATAAAACTAGATAAAACTTTCAAAAAAATCGCTAAGAAAAGAGTAGCTTTGTAGCGAGTTAGGTAAGACCATAATCTCAAAAAAACAGATTTTTTTCTCATACAATCACTCTCCTTCTGATAAGTTTTGGTTCTTCAGTTGTGACTCAGCGATTTCACGATAAATAGCATTATTTTCTATTAATTGAGCGTGGGTACCACGACCGACAATTTCGCCTTCATCAAGGACAATAATCTGATCAGCATCCATAATCGTACCCACCCTTTGAGCAACTATCAAAACTGTAGAATCACCGGTTACTTCTTTTAGACGCGCTCTTAAAGTAGCGTCTGTCTTATAATCGAGAGCAGAAAATGAATCATCAAAAATATATAAATCTGGATCTTTAACAACAGCCCTAGCAATAGATAACCGTTGTTTTTGACCCCCAGAAAGATTGCTCCCACCTTCAGCTAAATGCGTTTCAAAGGCTTCTTGGTGACTCTCAATAAACTCTTTAGCTTGAGAAATATCAACCGCTTGTCTAAGATCATCAATAGTAGCATCAGCTTTTCCATATTTTAAATTCTCTCCTATTGTCCCTGTAAATAAAAGAGCTTTTTGGGGGATAAATCCAATCTTTTGGCGAAGTGATTTAAGGTTATAATCTCTTACATCAACTCCATCTACTAAGATTTTTCCAAGTGTCACATCATAAAAACGTGGAATCAAATTAACAAGAGAAGATTTTCCTGAACCTGTTGAACCAATAAAAGCAATTGTTTCTCCAGGCTTAGCTTTAAAAGAAATATCATGCAAAACGGGACTCTCTGTTTCTCCTGGATAAGCGAATGTTACATTATCAAATTCTAAATGCCCTTTAAGTTTCGTATCCGTAACACCTTCGGCATTAGGATTGATAGAGATTGGCATATCCATCACCTCTCTAATACGATGGCTTGATACCACCATACGAGGATACATAGTAAAAAGATTGGCAAATAGCAAAAATGAAAAGAGAGCATGGAAGCTATATTCGATAAAAGCAACTAAATCCCCTATTTTAATAGCACCTCTTTGTAAGGGATCCAAAGCAAACCAAACGATAGCCACAATCATTGCAATAATAATTTGAACGAAAAGTGGTTCTGTTAGCCCTGTTAATTTAAAAAGACCAGTTGAAGTATCTGTGTAACGTTGGTTAGCGACTTGAAATTTTTGTGATTGAAAATTCTCTCTTGCAAAGGCTCTAACAACGCGTAACCCTGTTAAATTTTCACGAACATATTGATTGATTTTATCAAGCATAGTCTGTTGTCTTTCAGATAAAGGTTTTGTTTTTATAGCTACATATAAAACGACTCCTACCAAAAGAGGCATCGCAACCGCTACAAGCCAAGCCAAAGATGGACTCGTAATTAGTATCATAACCACGCTAAAAATCATTACCATAGGAGTTACTAGGCCTAAACGTAAAGACATTTCAGCAAATTGCATCAAAACAAAAGTATCGCTTGTCATACGTGTCACTAGTGAAGATACACCTATCTGTTCATATTCATGATGGGAGTATTCTTGAAGCTTAGCATACATATCATTACGCATATCTCTAATCATTGTTGTCGTTAAGCGACTAGATGCGTAAGCCATCGTAATACGCCCAATAATACCTAGTACAACAAATATAAACATGATGAACGTCCACAGATAAACTCCAGTCCGATCACCTTTTGTAACGCCATTATCAATCATACCCGCTAAGGCTGTGGGCATTCCTAGGATAACCGTCACAAAAAGCATAGCTCCTAGTAAATCAAGCCATAACCAATTGGGGTACCTTTTCAAATAAGACCAAATATATGCCATATATGTCTCCTTTTCTTTCCTCTTATCTCAAAATAATTAATCCATGTTCACTAATCCACTTTCAACTTATAAATCTTTAATCATCCAAATATCCATAGCTGTATGACCTTGATCATTTGCTATTGGTTGCGATAAGGCACAATATCCCATATGCTTATAAACCGCAGTTGCCCTACTCAAAGTACTGGCTGTCTCTAAATAAAGTTGTCTATACCCAATTTTTCGAGCTTCTACTTCAATCATTTTCACTAAATCAGTAGCAAGCCCCTTACCACGGAAACGTTCTGCAATGTACACCTTCTGCATCTCTGCAATTAGATTTTTCAGCGGACCAAAGCCGCCACAGCCAATAATCTCATCTCTCTCCTCAATGACAAAGAATCCTGACTTCTCTATTTTTTCGTAGTATGAGGTCAAATGATCTAAGTGAGGGTCTGAATATGCTGTATCAGGTTTATCTAAATCATAGGCGCGTAAACTTTGTCGAATTAATTGTGCAACTGCTTGGTCATCATTTTTAATAATCGGACGGATAATCATGTGTCTAACTCACTAAGGTACTCATAACGGTCATACTTTTCTAGAAGTGCTTCATTTTTTGCATCTAATTCCTTTTGTAAATCAGATAACCTTGTAAAATCACTACCACATGTTTGCATATCATTTTCTATACGAGTGATAGTATTTTCCAATATCATAATATCGTCTTCAATTGTCGCCCATTCTTGTTTTTCAAAGTAAGACATTCTTTTACGACTTTGCTTTTCACGACTTGTCTTGGTACTCTCTTTTTTACTGATAACTTCATTATTTTGCTCATTAAATGCTTTTTCATCTAAATAATCAGTATAATTACCAAAAAATTCACGGATATCGTTATCTTCAAACGCAATAATTTTATTAGCCACTTTATCTAAAAAGTAACGATCGTGACTAACTGTAATCACAGGACCACCAAAGCCTTGTAAAAAATTTTCAAGAACAGTTAATGTAGCAATATCTAAGTCATTTGTCGGCTCATCAAGTAGTAACACATTAGGCTTTTCAATCAGGATTTTTAAAAGGTAAAGTCTTTTTTTCTCACCACCTGATAATTTTGCAATTTGTGTTCCATGTGTCGAACGTGGAAAGAGAAATTGTTCCAATAGTTCTGTCACACTTGTTGTACCGACACTAGTTTTAACCTCATCTGCAACCTCTTGCAAATAATTAATAACACGTTTTGAGCCATCCATATTATGAAGTTGTTGTGAAAAGTAACCTACACGTATCGTTTCACCAATAGAGACATTACCCGAATCCGGCTGTAAATCTTGAACAATTAAATTAAGTAAGGTTGACTTTCCAACACCATTATCTCCAACGATGCCAATACGGTCTTTATTTTGAATTAACAAATTAAAGTCTTTCAAGATAGATTTATCTGGGTAAGAAAAAGAGACATTTTCAAAATTAATAACCTTTTTCCCAATTCGACTTGTTTCAAATGTCATTTCCAAATCGCTTGTATCGCTTGTTTGGTGTAAATCGTTTTTTAGATTTTGAAAACGATTAATACGAGCCTGTTGTTTCGTTGCACGAGCTTGTGGCTGAGTACGCATCCAAGCTAGTTCCTGTTTATAAAGCTGTTTCTTTTTATGTAAACTAGCAGCATCACGCTCGTCTTGTTCTGCACGAAGTCGGACATAATCCTGATAATTGCCTTGATATTCTGTAATCTGTGCCTTATCTAATTCAAAAATACGTGTTGCAACATTGTCTAGAAAATAACGATCATGAGTTATAAAAAGCACTGTCTTTTTACTATTTTTCAAAAAATTCGTTAACCATGCAATAGTGTCAATATCTAAGTGGTTAGTAGGTTCGTCTAAGAGCAATAAATCTGCATCATTTAATAATACTTGCGCTAATTGAACACGTCTTCGTAATCCTCCTGATAATTCACCAACCGACAACTGCAAATCAGTAATACCTAATTTGGATAATACTGTTTTGACTTCGCTCTCAATAGACCAAGCATCTAAAGAATCCATTTCTGCCATTACTTTCTCTAGACGTGATTGCTTACTTTCTTCGTAGTGATTAAGCAATAATTCATATTCTTTAATTAAAGCCATCTCTCTTAAGTCAGAAGAAAGTACGGTGTCCAAAATTGTCTGAGAATCATCAAAGTCTGGTTCTTGTTTTAAATAAGCAATCTTATAATCATTAGCTGATGAAAAAGGGGAACGATCACCATCAAAACCTAATTCACCCGAAATAACATCTAATAGTGTTGTCTTTCCAGTTCCATTGACACCAATAATCCCAATACGGTCTAAACTATGGATGATAAATGAAACATTACTAAAGACCGTCTTATCACCAACCGACTTAGTCAATCCATCTACTAAAAAATCGCTCATATAATCCTCTCTAATCCATCAAGTACTGCTTAACAAAATGTAAAATAGCCTCTTCTTCATTAATCAGTTGTCCTAAAACAATGGCTAATTCAATTTGAGAGATAATATCTCCCATCTGTGGACCAGGTTTTATTCCTAATTTCTTGATTAAGGTGCCACCATTGACAACTATCTCATGCCTATCATGGATTGCTAACTCACTATCTAGTTGTTCTATTTTTTCGAAATCAACCATCAAGCCTCTTGCTTTGCGAATACCTTCCGCTTGTTTTATTATAGTTTTTCCATAACGATAAAGATGTTCTTTAGCCAATCCCATTTGTTCACGAATACGATAAACATCCACTATATGCTCAACATCTTTTTGAAAGTGAGTTGATGTCTTCCATTTTTTTAAAAAAGTCTTTGTGTGTTCAACTTCCATACTCAAGATGAGTGATGCCCAAGCTTGTTCTGATGTCTCAAATAAAAAATCTTTATCTAACTGGGACAAAAAGGCGCTTAATTGTAATTCCCTATTTTTTAAGCATGGTAGATAATTAAAAGCATGACTATCTATTAGTGCCAGCATTCCTTTACGCCAATAAGGTGCTAATAGAAGTTTATCAAATTCAATAAAAGAACGCTCAACAGATATTTTCTCCAATAATGACGCGTGCTTTTTCATTGCCTCAAAAGTTGTTGTTTCGATATCAAAATTTAGACTAGCAGAAAAACGCAAACCTCGCATAATTCGAAGAGCATCTTCATTAAAACGCTCACTGGCGAGTCCTACTGCTCTAAGAAGGTGATTATCTAAATCATCCAATCCATGAAAGAGATCAATAACTTCTCCATCTTCATTTAAAGCAAAGGCATTAACTGTGAAATCTCGACGTTTTAGATCTTCTTCTAGCGACCTAACAAAATTGACCTGACTCGGACGCCTATAATCAACATAAACCTCCTCAGTCCTAAAAGTGGTAATCTCATATTCACCACCTTTTTCCAATACTAAGACTGTTCCATGTTCAATACCAACATCAACTGTCCTTTTAAAAATCTGCTTTGTTTCTTCTGGATAAGATGACGTTGCTATATCAACATCATGAATTGGACGGTCAAGTAAAACATCCCGAACACTACCACCTACAAAGTATGCTTCATAACCGGCTTTTTTTATCTTTTTTAATATTGGTAAAGCCTTCTGAAACTCAGAAGGCAAATAATTTAATCTCATCATACTATTCCAAATCTAAACGAACTAAAGTCGCATTATTATTTCTTATAAATGGATTCAGAAACAAAAAGAACTGCCTAAGGGACACTCCCTACCTACTCAAATTATCAAAAAAGAATCTCCTAACTTCTTCTTTGATATCTGCAATAAGGATCAACCTCCAAGCAACTCTTTTTATCACACATCAATTTTTGGGGGTAATACCAAAGGCAACCGCACCTTCACCAAGATGAGTTGCAATAACGCCACCAAATGATACAATTTCTAAATCGTCTTTAAGACCAGCTTTAGCTAACAAATTATATAATTGTTCTGCCTTATCTTGTGCTCTAGAGTGAATAATAGCAATATCATATTCACCATCTGCTGTCATTTCTTTGACAATCTCAGCCAAGCGTTTTAAGGCTTTTTTCTCTGTACGCACTTTCTCATAGACAACGATTTTACCTTCTTCATTAAAATGTAAGACCGGCTTGATACTTAAAAGGTTACCAATGATAGCTGAACCGTTTGACAATCTACCACCTTTTACTAGATGATTCAAATCATTAACAACAATAAATCCTTCAATTTTTTCAATTTGTGATTGTATCTTGTTAACTATGACATCAAAATCCATCCCTTCACGTGAACACATCAAAGCATTTCTAACTAAATTGCCCTGTGGTGCTGAAGTTATTTTAGTATCCGGAAAAGCAATTGTCAAATTTGGATGTTCTTCAATAAGAAACTGAATATTCTGCCAGAAACCTGATATCCCCGCTGCAATGAATAAACCAAGGACGTGTGTATACCCTTCTTTCTCCAATTGACATAAGAGATCATCTAGTTCAGCTAAGCTAGGCTGACTTGTTTTAGGTAATTCTTTTGATGCCGCTAGCTTATCATAATATTGGTCTAATGTCAGATTTTGTCCCTCAATATAAGTTTTACCATCAATGATAATTGGAATATCTAAAACATAGACATCTTCATGATTTTCGATAGCCTCAGGCAAGTAAGCTGAGGTATCCGTAATAAGTGCTAATTTCATTAACTATTAAACTCCAATGTTACTCCTGGTCTATCTAAAGCAATTTCTGTAACTTCATAAGTCAGACGTTTAACGATTTCTAAAAGAGGAGCTGCTAGATTCTCAACTTCATCTTGACTAAACTCACTAGGCTCATTGATAAGGCGCCCTTGGATATGAGCCATTTGTGAAATGACACCAGAAATAACAAACTCATCACGTACAATAACAAATTGTAACACTGCTACAATGCTCGTTACTTTTGCTGCTTCATCTCTATTAGCTAATTGGAAAGTAACTTCAAAATTTGTTTTTGGGGTACCATTTTCCTCTTCCCATTCTAAATTGCGCGCATCATAGTGGTATTGATTGACAAATTCTTGTTCACGAATGACTTCCATGTATTTTCTCCTTGATAGACAATATGTATTATTATAGCATAAATTTGTAGATTCTTAAAGCAGGTGGGAATCTAGAACTTCTTCTTAGGATGTCTATCAATCACTTCTTGATTGTTACTCAAGGCTGCTAAACCTTTTTCTGTAAGTGCCAACCCTCTGACAACAAACAACTTCCCTAATTCCTCTTCTGTAAAAGCAATAGCTATTGCCTGATCTAAATCAGAGCGTTTCATCTTTGACAAGCCTTTTACGTTTTTTTCTTTTAAGAATAGTTTTAAAAGTGGAGCAGATAAGTGATCTAAAGAATCAAGCGGTGACTCCATTCTTACAAATCCATTTTTTATTAAAAATTCTAGGTGTTCTTTTCCATTTATACCATAAATGTATTCAAAATATTTTGAAAAACTTGTTTCAGTTGTGAAAGTTCCAAACTGTATACGCCATAATAAGATAATATCTCCAGGCAAGAGTCCTTCACTAGTTTCTTCCATATTTTTCCTAGGAACAACTTTACTAAAATTAATTTCAGCCAAGTCTCTTTCAGGTGAGATATAGGGGATATTAGGATAATTTTTGTAAATTTCTTCAATAGACTTCCTGCGAAACAAAATATGGT
>NZ_KV806594.1:0-83718 GCF_001811765.1 Streptococcus sp. HMSC076H09
TGAACTAGGATTTTAGTTTCGCAGGAAGTCTATTATAATTTGACAGCAAAATGTTGTCAGTAAATATATTTTAAAATAAGACACTTGGCTTAAGTCAAGTGTCTTATTTTGCTATCGAATTGGTGGATTGGCAAATATTAAAAAGGAGAGACAGTCATCTCACCTTAACTTTTCTAGAATAGGTTGAAGCCGATAATGGATAATGTTCCCATGATGCATCCAGCTAGTATAACACCTAGCATAACAGCAATAACACTATGTTTAAATTCCCAATCTAGGAGGCTAGCTGCAAGCGTGCCAGTCCAGGCTCCTGTTCCGGGTAAGGGAATGCCTACAAACAATAGCAAGGCAATAAACAATCCTTTTTCTCCAGCTACTTTTTCAAGTTTTTGACCACCGCTATGTCCTTTTTTAAGGCACCATGTGAAAAACTTACCAGTATAAGGTTTATCTGCTCCCCATTCTAGAACTTTGCGAGCAAAGAAGAAGATGATAGGTACAGGTAGCATGTTTCCAACAACACCGATAGCTAGCGCTTCCCACAAAGGTATTCCATTAGCGATTGCAAATGGCACAGCTCCTCGTAGTTCCACTAAGGGAATCATTGAAATCAAAAATGTAATAATGTAATTCATTAAATAAAACCTTTCTATGGTATTATTCCATTTTATCTTATCTTTCTAGTAATGACAACTAAAATCCGCGGTCATTCTAGTTTTACTGTCCTTAGATAGATTTCATTTCCGTATCTTTTAAAAATTTGATATAATAATAGTCAGTTATAGTCAAAGAGGAAGGAGTGAATTTGTGGCCATAAAAAATACTTCCGATAATATTGAAGAATATATAAAATCATTATTAGAACAATCAGGAATTGCTGAAATAAAGCGTTCCAATTTAGCTGATACTTTTCAAGTTGTTCCTAGTCAGATTAATTATGTCATTAAGACACGGTTTACTGAAAGCCGTGGTTATGTGGTTGAGAGTAAACGAGGTGGTGGAGGTTACATCCGCATTGCTAAGGTTCATTTTTCTGATCAACACCAATTATTTGGAAATATGTTATCAACGATTGGCGAGCGTATCAGTGAACAAGTTTTTGATGATTTGATTCAATTATTATTCGATGAAGAGATAATTACAGAACGTGAAGGAAATTTGATTCTGGCGACATCAGGTGATGACGTCTTAGGAGAGCAAGCCTCTGTTATTAGAGCTCGTATGCTCCGTAAATTATTACAACGATTAGATAGAAAAGGATTCCATTTATGAGTCATTATTCCATAAAATTACAAGAAGTATTCAGATTGGCGCAATTTCAAGCAGCACGCTATGAAAGTCACTATTTAGAAAGCTGGCATCTTCTTTTAGCAATGGTTTTAGTTCATGATTCAGTAGCTGGTTTGACATTTGCTGAATATGAGTCTGAAGTTGCAATTGAAGAGTACGAAGCAGCAACAATTTTAGCTTTAGGTAGAGCACCGAAAGAAGAGATTACCAATTATCAATTTTTAGAGCAATCACCAGCTTTGAAAAAGATCTTAAAGTTAGCAGAAAATATTAGTATCGTAGTAGGAGCTGAAGATGTGGGTACTGAACATGTCTTGCTTGCTATGTTGGTTAATAAAGATTTATTAGCCACACGTATCTTAGAGTTAGTTGGCTTTAGAGGTCAAGACGATGGTGAATCAGTTCGTATGGTTGATTTACGTAAGGCTCTAGAACGTCATGCCGGTTTTACAAAAGATGATATCAAAGCAATTTATGAATTACGTAATCCTAAAAAAGCAAAGTCGGGTGCTTCTTTTTCTGATATGATGAAACCACCGAGTACTGCTGGTGATTTAGCTGATTTCACACGTGATTTATCACAGATGGCGGTTGATGGGGAAATTGAACCTGTTATTGGGCGTGATAAAGAAATTTCACGTATGGTCCAAGTCTTAAGTCGTAAAACAAAGAATAATCCTGTCTTAGTTGGAGATGCGGGTGTCGGTAAAACAGCTTTGGCGTACGGTCTAGCACAACGTATTGCTAATGGAAATATTCCTTATGAGCTTAGAGATATGCGTGTTCTAGAGTTAGATATGATGAGCGTTGTTGCTGGAACTCGTTTTCGTGGTGATTTTGAGGAACGTATGAATCAAATCATTGCAGATATTGAAGAAGACGGTCATATTATTCTTTTCATTGATGAACTGCATACTATTATGGGTTCTGGCTCTGGTATTGATAGCACACTTGATGCTGCTAATATTTTAAAACCAGCTTTGGCCCGAGGCACTTTACGCACTGTTGGAGCAACAACTCAAGAGGAATATCAAAAGCATATTGAAAAAGATGCTGCTTTATCTCGTCGCTTTGCAAAAGTTTTAGTAGAAGAACCAAATCTTGAAGACGCATATGAAATTCTACTTGGATTGAAGCCAGCGTATGAAGCCTTTCATAATGTTACTATTTCAGATGAAGCAGTTATGACTGCTGTAAAAGTGGCTCATCGTTATTTGACAAGTAAGAATTTACCAGACTCAGCTATAGACTTACTTGATGAAGCTTCTGCCACTGTGCAAATGATGATTAAGAAAAATGCTCCTTCGCTTTTAACAGAAGTTGACCAAGCTATTTTAGATGATGATATGAAATCTGCTTCTAAAGCTCTAAAAGCAAGTTATAAGGGTAAAAAGCGTAAGCCTATTGCCGTAACAGAAGATCATATTATGGCAACTCTCAGTCGTCTATCTGGTATTCCTGTTGAAAAATTGACACAAGCTGATAGTAAAAAATACCTCAATTTAGAAAAAGAATTGCATAAACGTGTTATCGGTCAAGATGATGCAGTTACTGCCATTAGTCGTGCTATCCGTCGCAATCAATCTGGCATTCGTACTGGTAAGCGTCCTATTGGTTCCTTTATGTTCTTGGGACCAACTGGTGTTGGTAAGACAGAGTTAGCAAAAGCCTTGGCAGAAGTGTTGTTTGATGATGAATCAGCCCTAATTCGTTTTGATATGTCGGAATATATGGAAAAATTCGCAGCTTCTCACCTGAATGGGGCACCTCCAGGTTATGTTGGTTATGATGAAGGAGGAGAGTTGACTGAAAAAGTACGCAATAAACCATATTCAGTTTTACTTTTTGATGAAGTTGAAAAAGCTCATCCAGATATTTTTAATGTATTATTACAAGTGCTTGATGATGGCGTTTTAACAGATAGTCGAGGACGAAAAGTTGATTTTTCAAATACTATAATCATTATGACTTCTAATTTAGGAGCAACTGCATTACGTGACGATAAAACAGTTGGTTTTGGAGCTAAGGATATCAGCCATGATTATACTGCTATGCAAAAACGTATTATGGAGGAGCTTAAAAAAGCTTATCGACCAGAGTTTATCAATCGTATTGATGAGAAAGTTGTATTCCATAGTCTCAGTCAAGATAATATGCGTGAAGTTGTGAAAATTATGGTTAAACCTTTAATTTTAGCGCTTAAAGATAAAGGTATGGATCTGAAATTCCAGCCTTCAGCCTTGAAACACTTGGCAGAGGATGGCTATGATATAGAAATGGGTGCTCGTCCACTGCGTAGAACTATTCAAACGCAAGTAGAGGATCATTTATCAGAACTACTATTGGCAAATCAAGTGAAAGAGGGGCAAGTAATTAAGATTGGCGTATCCAAAGGCAAATTGAAATTTGATATTGCAAAATCATAAAACATTCCAGTACCGATGGGTACTGGAATTTTAATATAAAAAGAAAACGTCCAAAATATTTTGGACATTTTCTTATAGATTTATGAAAAGTAAAAGGATCTATATCTAACAATTGCACTTGTAGATATAGGTACGACTGAAAGTCGTTGAAAAATTTTAGGATAAATATATTATAATATCCTAATCTTTTGCTAACTTAAAATAAATCTAAAGATTACCTTAAGATTTCAATCGCTTTTGTAACCACACAATGTCATGCCATTGTTCAAATTTAAATCCGATTTTTGGGAAATGTGCGACTTGATTAAATCCTCTTTTTTTGTGGAATGCAATGCTTATATCATTTGGTAAACTGATACAAGCGAGTAGATTAACATACCCTTGGTTAACTAATTCTTTCTCCAATGTATCATATAGTTGGCTACCAATTTTTTTGCTACGTGCATCTTTATCAAGGTAAATAGAAAGCTCGCAAGTCCAGTCATAGGCAGCTCTAGCGTAGTAAGTTGAAGCATATGCATAACCTAATATTTTCCCATTTTCTTCAGCAACTAAATATGGGAAAGATTTGCTGATATTTTTGATACGATTAGTGAATTCCGATATACTAGGAATATCGTATTCAAACGTTATTGTAGTGTCAGCAACGTAGGGAGCATAGATAGCAAGTAATTCTTTAGCATCTGAGGGTAGGACAGGTCTTATAATCATAGATATCACCTAATTATAGTAAATCAAGTTTTTGCAATTCGGAATCAATAGTGTCAAGGACGTGTTGAAGATCCTCTGGATTTTTGACGAAATCAAGTTTGTTACCATCGATCCGAATTTTAGGTGAAACGTCGTAATTTTCATACCATTCTGGATATTCAGAATGGACTTGTTTGTAGTAGTCGTATAACTCTGGGTTAGAATCAACTTGCTCAAAGCTGCGTCCTCGTTTGTCAATACGTTCTAACATTTTATCAAATGAAACATCAATGTAGACTAGCAAATCAGGTCTCTTCTTAGGCATACCTTCTAATTCTTCCAACATATTTGCAAGAAGTTCTTTATAGATATCTAGCTCTGTTTTAGTCACATTTCCATTCTTATAATTTAGAGTGAGGAATAGTTCATCTTCAAAAATAGAACGATCCAAAACATTGTTGTTAGCCTTATAGGCTTCTTTTATAGATTGGAATCGTTTATTTAAAAAGAATATTTGTAGTAAAAAAGCATATTTTTGGGGATCTTGATAGTAAAGATCTAAAACTGGGTTATTATCAACCGCCTCATAGAAAACATCTGTCCCTAGGTGTTGTCCTAGAGCAGCTGCAAGGGAGCTTTTACCTGCTCCAATGGTTCCAGCTAAAACAATCAACATAATTCTCCTTAATTCTGTTATGCTAAAATAATTTGTTATACTTTTGAGTTTTCATTACACAATGATTTATGCTAAATTTGTACAGAGATAGGAAAAAACAGTCAAAGGACTGTTTTTGATTTAGCGTAAACCTGCAAAAAGTTCTTGAACTTCTGCTAGTGTTTCTGCACGTGAAACAGCTCCTCTAATTTTTGCTGCGCCTGATTTTCCACGCAGATAATGAGGTGCTAACCCTCGAAATTCACGAACGGCAATAGTTTCACCTTTTAAATTAACTAGTCGAGTGAGATGATCCTCGGCAACATCTAACATCTTCTCAAATGGTAGGTCAGGAAGGATTTCGCCTGTTTCAAAGAAATGATTAATTTGTGTAAAGATGTAAGGATTGCTACGAGCACCACGTCCAACCATTATAGCGTCAGCTCCAATCTCTTCAATCATAAATTTGGCATCGTGAACAGTACGAATGTCACCATTAGCAATAAAAGGAATACTAGTAACAGCTTTAGCGACCTTGCCAAGTGTTTCATGGTCACACGTGCCAGTATACATTTGTTCACGCGTTCGACCGTGCATAGCAAGTGCAGATACACCAGCAGATTCGGCAGCGAGTGCATTTTCTATAGCATTAGATGAGTCAGACCATCCTGTACGCATTTTTACTGTTAATGGAATGTCAAGTACAGACGTTACCTCTTTAACAATATGATAAATTTTTTCAGGGTCACGTAACCATTTAGCTCCAGCTTCGTTTTTAACAACTTTGTTAACTGGACATCCCATATTGATGTCTACGATATCTGCTTTCGTATTACTTTGGATAAAGTCAGCTGCACGTTTTAAGCCTTCTGCATCGCCACCAAATAGTTGAATTGACATAGGATGTTCATTTTCATCGATATGGAGCATATGTAAGGTCTTTTCGTTGTTATAAAGTAACCCTTTCTCAGAAATCATTTCCATAACAACGAGACCAGCACCAAATTCTTTAGCGATAGTACGAAAAGCAGAATTGGTAATACCTGCCATCGGTGCTAGTACGGTACGATGAGGAATTTCAACCTTCCCAATCATAAATGAACTATTTAATTGAGTCATTAATTATCTTCTCCAAATCTTCTTCTGTGAAATAGTAAGTCTGGTTGCAAATTTGACAAGTAATTTCAACACCTTTATCTTCATCCTTCATGGCTTGCAATTCTTTAGTTCCTAAAGTCAATAGAGCGGCTTCAAAACGTTCTTTTGAACAGTCACAGTAGAAGGCTAAAGAGTCTTCCGATAAGCGCTTGTAGTCGTCTTCTCCGTAAATAGCTGAAAGGAGAGATTCTATATGATTTTCAGACTCTAGCAGACTTGAAATAGAAGGCATCTCCTGAATGCGTTTTTCATAGCGAGAAATTTCTTCGTCAGAAGCACCTGGGAGCACCTGAAGCATGAATCCACCTGCAACTTTAACCTTATCCTCGTCATCTAAGAGGACATTTAAACCGACGGCAGAAGGTGTTTGCTCACTTTCGGTTAAATAATAAGCAAAATCTTCTCCAATTTCTCCTGTAATTAGTGGAGTTGTTGAAGTGTAAGGTTGCCCAGTTGCGTAATCGGTAATAACGACAAAGTGTCCATTACCCATGAAAGGTCCAACTAAGACCTCTCCAGTAGCTGTTTTCTTGATATCAACACCCGTATTTTGGATGTAACCTTTAACATTTCCTTTAGTATCAGCTACAGAAATAATATGACCAAAAGAGCTATCTCCAATAACCTTGACAGTTACTTTACTATTTCCTTTTTGATTTGCTGCTAAAATTTGATTTGCAATTAATGTTCTCCCAAGAGCTACAGTAGAACTTGAAAGTGTCTGATGTTTTTCTTGAGCTGTTCTTACAGTTTCTGTACAATCAAGGACATAAGCCCGGAAAGAACCGGAAGTTGAAATTGATTTTATAATTTTATCCATAAGTCATATTATAGCATAAAAGGCTTATTTTGCATTGGAGATAGTCAGGAAAATATAGATGAAAACGGTATAAATTAATGATATAAAAACGATACTGTGTTTTACAGTATCGTTTTTATTTAGTGGATATGATAGTAAGTTAAGACTCATCAACTTTTTCTTGGGTAGATTTACCTTCGTTGAGTAAGGCTTCAACTATTTTTTTATCACGAATTTTGACAGAATCATTGATTGTTTCAGCCGATTTAATAACAGCAGATTCCAATTGGGCACGTTCCTTACGTCCTTTGTCTATGGCAGCGATAATACCATTATTTTGAGCCACTAAGCTTTCAGCTAATGCAGTGACAGATTTAATAGAAACAGTGGGGCTTTGTGCGGTCTTCTCTAACATCGGAATCGCTTCTTTACTAGTTTCAGCCAGCATCTGCAATGCTGCATTATTAGCGTTGACAATAGCATCAGCAGTGACACCGGATTTGACAGATTGTTGCATCATGCCTAACTGAGCGATTGAGAGTTTCATTGTTGGAATGGTATTTCGACGTAACATGCCAAGTTTCTGACGCATATCTGACGATACTTTGACCAAGTTTCGCATCTGTGGTGTTGTTGCCCATGCAACGTAGAGACGGCTGACATATTCAGTATGTTGCTGTTCGAGGGTATTGATAACTTCAGTCATTCGAGCTAATTGGTTACTTTTAATTTGATACTCGGACGTTTGGCTATCTAATGCTAGAATTTCTTGTTGTAAGTGGCTTGCACGATTAGCAGCCTCGGCTTGACTCGATTCAATAAAAGCAATAACTCCAACCAAATTTTCAATAGATTTAGTATTATCTTCAATGAGCATTTCAGCAGAGACGATATTTCTTGCCAAAGTATCTTCTTGTTTGACAACATTCGCTGCCATCATATCCATTTTTTGCTCGATGTTTTGTGAGTCAAAATAAAATTCCTGTAGCGAGGTCTTGCTTTGTTTGAATAATTTTTGAATCAAGTTTGGTTTTTTCTCTAATTCTGCCGGAGTAGCATCTTTATATTTGGCAATAAATCCATTTAGTTCGCGATTAGCATTTTTTAGTAAATCATCAACTTGAGGAATTTGAATTTTTTTCTGCTCAGACAAGATATGATTAACAGTGGTATTAACGCCTTCTACTGCGGATTGTCCAAAATCAAGGAGCGCATTTTGATCGCCGACAAAAGTATCTACCAAAGCTGGTGTTTTTTCAGAGATAGCAGACTTTTGTGCTGGTGTTAGTTTTTCAAAAAAGGCAATTTGCCCAGTTTGGCTTGTTGTCTGGTTGGAAATAATTTCTGTTGTTTTATCTGTTTTAGTGATAGCATTGTCTGCAATTTGGTCAATATCAAAATTAAAGGTATCGCTCATTTACTGTTCCTTTCGTCTTGCATCATTCTTAGGCTAACGTCAAAATCTTTCATATCACTTTCATTCAATTGGCGCAGCGTTTCATCTAAATCTAAATTAAATTTTTTAATTGCTTGTAATGCTTGTTCTAGGCGTTCCTTAGCATTGTTAAAATTTTTAGGAGATTGTTTGATTCTGATGTAGCCAGCCAGAACATCTGTAAAACGTTTCATATTGGCTTGATGAATTGCTGCTAATTCAGCTTTGTTATCTGCCTCTTCAATCTTTTTTAAGATAGCAAAGTGGTCATCTTGAATATTGTGATAGAACGGTTTTAATTCCGGAGCAATGCGTATCATTTCATCTTCCTGATCAGAAATAGGTTCTAGTTCTGGAGAGGCATGTAGCTTTATTAGTTGTTCGTTAATCTCATTACTAAATGTATTTGCTTTTTTGGTGATACGTTTATAGATATTAGGCTCAATGGCTTTTTGTAGTTGGTTTGCTTCATTACGAATTAGGTCCAATTGAGGTAATATTTGATGTGCTAATTTGATATATTCCTTAGAACGATTGTCTTTTTTTAAAATTTCCAAGTGTCTAATGTCTTGGTCAGTCTCTTTAATATCGGATTTTAAAGCTTCAATACGTTGGTTTGATGTAAAACGTTTAAGACGCTTTTTATCATAAACGTAATAGGCACAATAACCACCACCAATAATTAACAGAGTAGCAATCACCTCACTCCAAAAGTCTGAAATCAGGGAAGCAAGAACAACAATACCAAGTAATGTTATTAGATTATGAGAATTTTTGGAATAGCGTTTTTTAACCATAATAATATTTAACCTAACTTTCTGTAGTTGTTAATATTTTATCTTAAATGAACTAGTGATGACAAGGGATAACTTTATTTTAACCAAAAATTCCTTAAGCTTAGCCTAAGGAACTCTTTTTAGTTATAATTCTGGGAACAGTTTAGCCAAAATTCGAGGTGTAATAGATTGACCAGGCCCCTCTTGACAGTAGGTGTGCATATACATCAATGGGTTAAAGTTTAGTTCAATGCAAGTAGCATTTTTCTTATCTTTTGAGTATGCTTGAGTGGCATTAGGAATAATTAAATCAACTCCACAAACCCAAGCCCCCATAGCCTCTGCCATCTCAGCTGCTAGTTGTTTATATGTAGGATCCATTGTATTTGTTACATCTATAGAGTCACCGCCAGTGGAAATATTAGAATTACGGCGAAGTTCTATTTTTGTTCCTTCTGGAGGGATACTGTTAACAGTGTATCCTTGTTGTTCCAACATTAACTGTTCTACTTCTCCGAGCTCAATAACTTCTAGAGGAGAGCGATGATCATAGCCTCTGAGAGGGTTTTGGTTTTTAAGTTTAACTAGCTGACTAATAGTATGAATACCATCTCCAACGACATTAGCTGCTACCCTAAGCAATACAGCAATACAGTCCCCCTCAAGGACGAAGAAACGGTATTCGGTACCCTCAATATATTCTTCCACAAGAATAGCACTATCTTCGGTAAAAGCGATGTCAATTGCTTTTTCATAAGAAGCTAAGTTAGCTGATGTTTTAAAAATAGAAATGCCTAAACCAAAGTTTGTAGATTTTGGCTTAACGACGATTGGTTTATCTTGGATTTGTGAAAAATAGTTAAGTGCCTCTTTACGGTCAGTAAATTCATCTCCAAAAGGAGTTGGGAAATGCTTTTCATCTAGGATTTTTTTTGTAACAACTTTGTTAGCCATAGCGAGCGGTACAATATAGTTATCTTTTGAGGTCATATTACCATTTTTAACGTACTCAATATGACTATTGTGCCATAATTTTAGGAATTGATCTTGTTCATCCAGCACTTCGAAGTTGACTCCTTTTTGGATAACGTCAAATAGTAGCAATTGGGTAGAAAGTTCCATCGTTTCATATCCCTTTAAGGCGTAGGGAGCTTCCCAAGCATAATCGTGATAAATTTGTCCTTGTCTTTGTCCAAATGTTTCTAAGGAAAGTCCTTCAATCATTTCTAAAAGTTGACCAGCTACCGTTAATTCAGGTGACTGAATTTGCCTTTTTACAGATTCCAATAGGTCTTGATAGTAAGGTGATAAGTTAAAATGTTGGATAACAGATTGCATAGCATCCACTAAGTCAGAAACTGGTGCTTGATTAGGTAATTTTTCTAATGGATGACTAAGTGCTATAAGGTCATTTAATCTATTGGCTTCCTTGATATCTTGGTCAATATGACTACTAGAATCTATCCACAAAAGCGCCAATAAGAAAAGGTGAACAGTATCAACAGTTTCCTGCGTTATACCGATTGGGCTAAATGGGTTGAGATCAAAAGTGCGAAACTCTAAATATGTAATTCCTTTTTCTAAATAATTACGACAGGCCTTACTACCACGGAGACGAACAGGTGAATAAAATTCTTTCTCAGCAATCAATTGCCCACTTTTTACAGCATTTTCTAGATCGTTGACATAATCCTTCAAGCTAGTATAAGAAATACGAATATCTTTATGATTCACATAACCTAAGTGACTATTTCTAAGTGACCGGACAGGGTTATTCAGTTTCTGATCTAAAAAGTCTTCTTCAGCTACTGGGCTCGCTCCGTATAGATAAGTTAGTAACCAACGGTAACGTAAAAAATTTTGAGACAATTTCATGTAAAGCTGGTTCTGAAAATCAATAGCATTATCTGCTTGACTCAATTCAAAGAGAGAAGTTAATAACTCTTGACCTAAACCGAGATTATAGTGAATTCCAGAGATGGATTGTATTAGTTTTCCATAAGTCTTCTCCAAATATTTGCGATAATCATATTCAAAAGCATCCTCTAATTGGGCAATCTGTATGTCTTCTTCCCTCACTTTGGGTGGCATAGAAAGCGGCCATAAGTATTCATCGTGGTTGATAGAGCGTCCAGCAACATCACTTATAGCTTTCAAAAATCGAATGGCTTCTTGGCTATCCTTTGCAATAGGTGTAATGAGTTCTAATTGAGGTTCACTATAATCCGTTTGGATATAAGGATGATAGTTACGACTCCCTAATGTTTTGGGATGGGGTGTTTGAGCAACCCTTTGAGTGGGTTGGTGAATACGAAGGCTTTCTCTCTCTAAGCCAAATGTAGCTTGTAGAATCGGTAGATGAGAGTGGCTTCTTTGTAACAGTCGATCGATAATCACGACAACATTCCTCCTAGTAACAGATGATACTAGTTTATCAAAAAAATAATAAAAACTAAGTTTTACGGCACAGAAAACTAAAATAATCTTATACCGGTGTCATAAAAAATAAAAGATTGAACTTTTGAGTCCAATCTTATTAATCTATAAGTTAAAAAGAGTTTTAGAGTTAATGAGTTTCAATTTTTTTAAGATAACGATAGACGCTTGGTTCGGAGATGTTGAGAACTTCAGCGACCTTTGAAACGGCACCTTTTAATTGGAATACACCTTTTTCGTGAAGTTTAGAAACAATTTCTACCTTAACTTCTTGACTTAAATGAATATTCTGATTTAAAAGACTAGGATCAACAATCTCACTAATAATATCCTGAATATTGCCTGATAGAACTTCTACAGGTTCCTCCTGTTGAGGGAGAGAAATTTTTTGAGGGGACTTAGGTAGTATTTTGTTAACATTTAAATTAACTAAGTCTAGAATATCCAAAGCAATATTTTGGTATGCAGAAATATCAAGGTTGATACATAACATCCCTTCAAGTTCATTTTGAGCATTCTTGATGAAGAAAGTAGATCCACGAACTTCTTTATTGAGAGGGCTGACAATCGCCTTATAGTTAGTAACAAAATCTTTTTCCTTATAAACTTTATTCTTGATTAAATCAAGGGCGAAAGTCGTTAGAGGTGAACTTATGGTTCGTCCACTAATGTGACTATTAACCAACTCACCAATATAGATATCATTTTCATCTACTACATGCAAAACAATTTCGTAATTATCACCTAAAACATTATGGAGAAACGTTATTATCGTTTTCCAATAGTCTAATTTTTCTTTATCCATATCGTAGTTCCTCTATGCTAATCTTACTATTATAGTAATATATTTATGGTTAAAAGACAATATCAGACTATTTTAAAAGATTAATGTAATAAAAAATTATCGTAATAAAAAAAAGTTAAGAAAATAAAAAATTATTATTGACTATGGTTATGCTTTTAGGTAAAATGTGATTATATTAGCAACTAAGGAGTAATCCATGAGATAAGCCTAATAATTATGTCGGACTTCTTTGTTGCACCTTATCCAGTTCGTAGTACAATTAAGTTTCAGTATTACCTAAAGGCGCCTTTATTGAAATTGAAGCAGTAGTACACAGACACTGAGAATAAAAAACTTAACTATTTTTAGCGGGAGTATATTTATGAATATCATTATTGGGACCAGTCTTTTAATACTTGTATTAGCGATTTTCACTTTATTTAATTATAAAGCACCCTACGGAACAAAAGCAATGGGAGCATTGGCATCTGCGGCTTGTGCATCCTTCCTTGTAGAAGCTTTTCAAGATTCTTTCTTTGGTAAAGTTTTGGGATTTCAATTTTTAAGTGAAGTGGGTGGTGCTAATGGTTCACTTTCTGGTGTAGCTGCAGCTATATTGGTTGCTATTGCTATTGGTGTAACCCCAGGATACGCAGTTTTAATTGGTTTATCTGTTTCTGGAACAGGTATTATTCCTGGTTTCCTTGCAGGATATTTAGTGGGATTTCTTGTTAAGTGGATGGAAAGAAATATTCCTGGTGGTTTAGATCTTATTTCAATTATTATTATTGGTGCACCATTAACACGTCTTGTGGCCAAACTGTTGACGCCGCTTATTAATAGCACTTTGCTCACCATTGGAGATATCTTAACATCAGGTGCTCATAGCAACCCTATTTTAATGGGGATTATACTTGGCGGGACAATTGTAGTAGTGGCGACAGCACCACTTTCTTCTATGGCATTGACAGCTATGCTAGGATTAACCGGAATGCCTATGGCTATAGGAGCCTTGTCTGTCTTTGGTTCGTCATTTATGAATGGTGTACTTTTCCATAAATTAAAACTTGGAAGTCGTAAAGATAATATAGCTTTTGCTGTTGAGCCTCTAACTCAAGCTGACGTGACTTCAGCTAACCCTATTCCAATCTATGTCACTAATTTTGTTGGTGGTGCAGCTTGTGGTATTTTAATTGCCTTGATGAAATTAGTTAATGATACTCCTGGAACAGCGACACCAATTGCAGGATTTGCTGTCATGTTTGCCTATAACCCAATGATAAAAGTACTAATAACCGCTCTAGGTTGTATTATCCTATCTTTACTAGCAGGCTATTTTGGAGGCATTGTTTTTAAAGATTATAAATTAGTTACAAAAGAAGAGCTACAGGCTAGAGATAACTAGTTACTTCATGAAAAGCTAATAGTAAATATCATTAATATAGATATGATATCTGACTTGTGATAACTGTTCTTGATAATTTAAAATTCAACGACTCTAATAAAAAGATCGTTGAATTTTTTTATTGTTAAGAATGCTGGTATCAGTAAATTTCAAGATTTCTTTATCAACTATAATGTTAGTTTTTTACCGTTTTTTTTACACTTCTAATAATTATTTTTTTCTTTTTTTCCGATAATATTTGAGGAATTTGGCAAAAAAAAACATTTTTTGCTATAATAAGGTGTCAGACAAACTCGCAGGTGAAATTCCTGCCATGTTTTTCCAGAAAGGATTGGGGAGTCCCAAAAAGGCTCACTCAGTGTTAAATAAATATGACTTCAGTTGTTGTAGTAGGTACCCAATGGGGTGACGAAGGTAAAGGTAAAATTACAGATTTTTTATCTGCTGACGCAGAAGTAATTGCACGTTATCAAGGTGGTGATAACGCTGGGCATACTATCGTTATTGATAACAAAAAATTTAAACTTCATTTAATTCCTTCAGGAATTTTCTTCAAAGAAAAAATTTCTGTCATTGGTAATGGTGTTGTCGTTAATCCGAAATCATTAGTTAAAGAGTTAGCTTATCTTCACGGAGAAGGTGTAACAACGGATAACCTTCGTATTTCAGACCGTGCGCATGTTATCTTGCCATACCACATCAAGCTTGACCAACTACAAGAAGATGCTAAAGGTGATAATAAAATTGGAACAACCATCAAAGGAATTGGGCCAGCTTACATGGACAAGGCTGCGCGTGTCGGTATCCGTATTGCTGACCTTCTTGATAGAGAAGTTTTTGCTGAGCGTTTGAAAATTAATTTAGCTGAGAAAAATCGTTTATTTGAAAAAATGTATGACAGTACACCTCTTGAATTTGATGATATTTTCGAAGAATATTATGAATATGGTCAACAAATTAAGCAATATGTGACTGATACATCCGTTATCTTAAATGATGCTCTTGATGCCGGTAAACGTGTTCTTTTTGAAGGAGCACAAGGAGTTATGCTCGACATTGATCAAGGAACATACCCATTTGTAACATCTTCCAATCCAGTAGCAGGTGGTGTCACAATTGGTTCGGGAGTTGGACCAAGTAAAATTAATAAAGTAGTAGGTGTATGTAAAGCTTACACTAGCCGTGTCGGTGATGGACCATTCCCAACAGAACTTTTTGATGAGGTTGGTGACCGTATTCGTGAGATTGGTAAAGAGTATGGTACAACGACTGGTCGTCCTCGTCGCGTTGGATGGTTTGATTCTGTTGTTATGCGTCACAGCCGTCGAGTATCAGGTATTACTAATCTCTCTCTGAATTCAATTGATGTTCTTTCAGGGCTTGATACGGTGAAAATTTGTGTGGCTTATGACCTTGATGGGAAACGTATTGACTATTATCCAGCAAGCCTTGAACAGCTAAAACGTTGTAAACCAATCTATGAAGAATTACCGGGCTGGTCTGAAGATATTACAGCTTGCCGTAGCTTAGATGATCTTCCAGAAAATGCACGTAATTACGTTCGCCGTGTTGGCGAATTGGTTGGTGTTCGTATTTCTACTTTCTCAGTAGGGCCTGGTCGTGAACAAACAAACATTCTTGAGTCTGTTTGGTCAAATATTTAATATTAAAAGTCTGACTGTACAGTCAGACTTTTTGATGTTTACTTTTTCTTTTTAATAGATAGATACTAATAAGACTTAAGGACTTCCCAGAAATCAATAAAACTACTGTAATTGATAAAAAAAGAAGTGAATTGATATTGTGAATCAAAGTATGTAATAATACTAGCGATACAACTGTTAGAATATTACCAGTCATCAATAAGCGTTCCAGAGGATAGTAGCCATGTTGCTTATGCATTTCTAATTTTAATAGTAGACCAGCTGACAATTCTACTAGGAAACAAATAGGTAGAGCTATCAAATTAATAAGAATCATAGACCAACCAAATCCTTGACCATAACTTATATATGATAGACTATTTTTGGAAATTGTTGACGTGTGAATTATAAAATCAATCGTAAAGATAATGTCTATAAGAAGTAGTAGCGCTAACAGATAATGTAGTAAGGAGATTGTTCTTAACCGTTTATTAATTAATATTTCATTTCCTCCCACTTATTTACCAATAAGCTTATTATATCATAATGTGTAATCAAACATTCGTTAGTACTGATTAAAAGGTTAATGAAGGGGTGGTCACTATTGTTTCATTGAATTAGTAACTTTAACGACGAAATGTTATAATGTTATTAGTTTATAAAAGAGGAGATTGTATGCGTAAATTTTTCCAAGATGTTATTGTAGAGGTGGCTTATTATTTAGAGATTGCTTTGTCAGTTATTCTGGCAACAGCTATTATTTTTTTTAGTTTAGCACTCTTTCATGATTTGTTTAGCATGTTGTCTGTTGATCAAAATGTTGATAAGTTGTTCCAGACTTTCCTTGCTCGCGCCATGACAATAGCAGTCGGGATTGAGTTGATCAAAATGTTTTCAAAACCTTCCCCAGATACTTTAATTGAAGTGTTATTGTTTGCCTTAGCTCGTCAACTTGTAATTGAACATGGTAGTGTTTCAGATTACCTTATGGGGATTGCTTCAGTTGCTATTTTGTTTGCTGTTCGTAAATATCTTTTCACCCATTTTGATGGGTCAAGCAACATTGTTTTACGTGCTAATAACAAAGTCAAAAAAGCTAATATTTTAGCTAGGGTTCAACTACCTTGTCAACCCAATGAAACTTTAGGAGACTTACTTGTTCGTCATTTAAATGATGAGGAAAAGGACGTTGCTATTGGTTCAGTAGTCTATATTAATAACGTTGCATTGCGTGTTGATAGTATGCACGATGGTCTTGTGACGCGTGTAGAAATCATTAGGAGTCTACATTAAAAAATATAAAAAATCATGTATCCTAAGATACATGATTTTTTTGTAAATTAGGTTCAGCACAATTTTGCACACTTAAGTGTGTACTTCTTGGTCTTTTTTAAAACGCTTACAAAAAATATAATAAAGATACAAAAAAACATTACTTAAATAAAGAGAGGTCTTTAGTTATGGAAAACTTCCTAGCTCCCCTTAATTGGTTCTCGCAAAATATCTTGCAGAATCCAGCCTTCTTCGTAGGTCTATTGGTACTCATTGGGTATCTTTTATTGAAGAAACCACTTCATGATGTCTTTGCTGGTTTTATCAAAGCGACCGTTGGATATTTGATTTTGAACGTAGGTGCAGGAGGATTGGTTAATACATTCCGTCCAATCTTAGTTGCTCTTGCTAAAAAATTTAATTTAGAAGCTGCTGTTATTGACCCTTACTTTGGTTTAGCATCAGCAAATGCTAAGTTAGAAACAATGGGCTTTATCAGTGTTGCAACAACAGCACTCTTGATTGGTTTTGGGATTAACATTCTCTTGGTTGCTCTTCGTAAAGTAACTAAAGTCCGTACTCTTTTTATTACTGGTCATATCATGGTACAACAAGCTGCAACAATTTCAGTATTTGTACTGCTCTTGATTCCACAACTTCGTAATGGTTTTGGTGCATGGGCTGTTGGTATCATTTGTGGTCTATATTGGGCGGTAAGTTCTAATATGACCGTTGAAGCAACTCAACGCCTTACAGGTGGTGGCGGATTTGCCATCGGACACCAACAACAATTTGCAATTTGGTTTGTTGATAAAGTTGCGCCATTCTTCGGTAAAAAAGAAGAAAACCTTGATAACTTAAAATTACCAACATTCTTAAATATTTTCCATGATACAGTTGTTGCATCAGCAACATTGATGCTAGTTTTCTTTGGAGGAATCTTAGCTGTCCTTGGTCCAGACATTATGTCTAATGTTAAATTAATCGGACCTGGTGCATTTGTACCAACTAAGCAAGCTTTCTTCATGTACATCCTTCAAACATCATTGACATTCTCAGTTTACCTTTTCATTTTGATGCAAGGTGTACGCATGTTCGTTACAGAATTGACAAATGCCTTCCAAGGTATCTCAAACAAACTTCTTCCAGGATCATTCCCAGCAGTTGACGTTGCAGCTTCATATGGTTTTGGTTCTTCAAATGCAGTTCTTTCAGGATTTGCTTTTGGTTTGATTGGTCAATTAATTACAATCGCTCTACTTGTTGTCTTCAAAAATCCAATCTTGATTATCACAGGATTCGTTCCAGTATTCTTTGATAATGCGGCAATCGCTGTTTATGCAGATAAACGTGGTGGCTGGAAAGCAGCAGTAGCTCTATCATTTATCTCAGGTATTATTCAGGTGGCACTTGGTGCTGTTGCTGTAGGTCTTTTAGGACTTGCAGGTGGTTATCATGGAAATATCGACTTTGAATTCCCATGGTTAGCATTTGGTTACATCTTCAAGTATTTAGGTATCGCTGGTTACGTGATTGTATGTCTCTTCTTCTTAGCTATTCCACAACTTCAATTTATGAAATCTAAAGATAAAGAAGCATACTATCGTGGTGATGCGCCTGCAGAATAATAGAAATTTATAACGGAGGAAATAAAAATGGTTAAAGTTCTTACAGCATGCGGAAACGGCATGGGATCATCAATGGTTATCAAAATGAAAGTCGAAAATGCGCTTCGTCAATTAGGCGTTAGCAACTTTGAGTCAGCATCTTGCTCAGTCGGAGAAGCAAAAGGTTTAGCTGCAAACTACGATATCGTGGTTGCTTCAAACCACCTTATCCATGAATTAGACGGACGTACAAAAGGTCATTTAGTAGGTCTTGATAACCTTATGGATGACAATGAAATAAAAACAAAACTACAAGAAATTTTGTAAGTTAATAGACAAAGGGAGTGAGACAAAAGTTTCTCTCCCATATCTTTAGACTTTTAAGGAGAAATCATGAATTTAAAACAAGCCTTTATCGAAAATGACTCAATTCGTCTTAAATTATCTGCAAGCGATTGGAAAGAAGCAATCAAATTATCAATTGATCCATTGATTGAAAGTGGTGCTGTTGATGCAGAATATTACGATGCCATTATTGAATCTACAGAGGAATTTGGTCCGTACTACATTCTTATGCCGGGTATGGCGATGCCTCATGCTCGTCCAGAAGCAGGCGTAAAACGTGATGCATTTTCATTAATTACATTAACAGAGCCAGTAGTTTTTCCAGATGGCAAAGAAGTCTCAGTATTGTTAGCACTTGCTGCAACAAGTTCAGCTATTCATACTTCTGTTGCTATCCCTCAAATTATTGCCCTTTTTGAATTGGAAAATTCAATTCAGCGCTTGACGGAATGCCAAGAAGCAAAAGAAGTCCTTGCAATGGTAGAGGAATCAAAAAACAGCCCATATTTAGAAGGTTTAGATTTAGAAAGCTAATCAATAAACTGATATTAATAGAAAGGATAGGACCTATAAAAAATCTCTGTGATAAGAAACTCTTTGCCACAAATAAAATGAGTATTTTTATCAGGTCCTTAGAATAAACAACATGACAAAACGTTTACCAAATTTACAAGTTGCACTTGACCACTCAGATTTACAAGGAGCTATCAAAGCTGCCGTATCAGTAGGACATGAAGTTGATGTTATTGAAGCTGGAACTGTTTGCCTTCTTCAAGTAGGTAGTGAATTAGTTGAGGTCCTTCGCAGTCTCTTCCCTGACAAAATAATTGTTGCTGATACAAAATGTGCTGATGCTGGTGGGACTGTTGCTAAAAATAATGCTGTTCGCGGTGCAGACTGGATGACTTGTATCTGTTGTGCTACTATTCCAACAATGGAAGCAGCCTTAAAAGCTATCAAAGAAGAACGCGGCGATCGTGGAGAAATTCAAATCGAACTATATGGTGATTGGACTTATGAGCAAGCGCAACAATGGTTGGATGCAGGTATTTCACAAGCCATTTATCACCAATCTCGTGATGCGCTTCTTGCTGGCGAAACATGGGGAGAGAAAGACCTTAATAAGGTTAAAAAATTGATTGATATGGGCTTCCGAGTTTCTGTAACTGGTGGTTTATCAACTGATACTCTTCAATTATTTGAAGGTGTTGATGTCTTTACTTTTATTGCGGGTCGTGGTATTACAGAGGCAGATGATCCAGCCGCAGCAGCACGTGCATTTAAGGATGAAATTAAACGTATTTGGGGGTAATATATGACACGTCCAATAGGAATTTACGAGAAGGCAACACCAAAACATTTTAACTGGTTAGAACGCCTACAATTTGCTAAAGAATTGGGATTTGATTTTGTAGAATTATCCATTGATGAGTCAGATGAACGTTTGGCACGTTTGGAGTGGTCAAAAGAAGAACGACTTGAGTTGGTCAAAGCTATTTTTGAGACAGGAGTTCGTGTTCCAACAATTACATTTAGTGGTCATCGTCGTTTCCCAATGGGATCTAATAATCCTGAGAAAGAAGCGCGTGCGATGGATATGATGAAAAAATGTATCGTCTTTGCTCAAGATATTGGTATTCGTAATATTCAATTAGCAGGATATGATGTGTACTATGAAGAAAAATCTCCAGAGACACGTGCACGCTTTATTAAGAATCTTCGTCAAGCTTGTACTTGGGCCGAAGAAGCACAAGTTATTCTATCTATTGAGATTATGGATGATCCATTTATGAATTCCATTGAGAAATATTTGGCTGTGGAAAAAGAGATTGATTCTCCTTATCTCTTTGTCTACCCAGATACTGGAAATGTATCAGCATGGCATAATGATCTTTGGAGTGAATTTTATAATGGACATCGCTCAATTGCAGCGCTTCATATTAAAGATACTTATGCTGTTACCGAAACGTCTAAAGGTCAATTCCGTGATGTTCCATTTGGTCAAGGGTGTGTTGATTGGGAAGAAATGTTTGCTGTCATTAAGAAAACAAATTATAATGGTCCATTCTTGATTGAAATGTGGTCGGAGAACTGTGAGACTGTAGAGGAAACACGTGCAGCCATTAAAGAGGCGCAAGATTTTCTTTACCCATTAATGGAGAAAACAGGAGTGAAATAATATGGCAAAATCATTGCAAGAAATGCGTGAACGTGTGTGTGAAGCTAATAAATCACTACCAGTTCATAGTTTAGTTAAATTTACTTGGGGTAACGTTTCTGAAGTTGACCGCGAAGCAGGATTGATTGTTATCAAACCTTCAGGAGTTGACTATGACCAATTGACACCTGAAAATATGGTTGTCACAGACTTAGAGGGAAATATAGTGGAGGGGGATTTGAATCCATCATCTGATCTTCCAACTCATGTTCAACTTTATAAAGCATGGCCAGAAGTCGGTGGTATTGTTCATACTCATTCAACAGAAGCAGTTGGTTGGGCACAAGCGGGTCGCGATATTCCATTTTATGGAACAACACATGCAGATTATTTTTATGGGCCAGTACCATGTGCTAGGTCACTTAGTGAAGATGAAGTTAACACTGCTTATGAAAAAGAAACAGGTAGCGTTATTATAGAGGAATTTGAACGTCGGGATTTAGATCCAATGGCTGTTCCTGGTATTGTTGTACGTAATCATGGACCATTTACTTGGGGGAAAGATCCAGCACAAGCAGTTTATCACTCAGTCGTTCTTGAAGAAGTTGCTAAGATGAATCGTTTCACTGAACAAATTAATCCACGTGTTGAACCAGCTCCAAAATATATTATGGATAAACACTATTTACGTAAGCATGGACCAAATGCTTATTATGGTCAAAAAGGACAAGAACATTAAGGAGAATAATATGAAATACTTTTTAGATACTGCCGATGTTTCTGAAATTCGTCGTCTTAATCGTTTAGGAATCGTTGATGGTGTTACTACCAATCCGACTATTATTTCACGTGAGGGGCGTGACTTTAAAGAAGTTATTAACGAAATTTGCCAAATCGTTGATGGCCCAGTTAGTGCAGAAGTGACAGGTTTAACTTGTGATGAAATGGTTACCGAAGCTAGAGAAATCGCTAAGTGGTCACCAAATGTTGTTGTTAAAATTCCAATGACTGAAGAAGGTTTAGCAGCAGTTTCACAATTATCAAAAGAAGGTATAAAGACAAATGTGACATTAATATTTACTGTGGCTCAAGGTCTTTCGGCAATGAAAGCTGGTGCAACATTTATTAGTCCTTTTGTGGGTCGTCTTGAAGATATTGGAACAGATGCTTATGCTTTGATTCGTGACCTTCGTCACATTATTGATTTTTATGGTTTCCAATCTGAGATTATTGCTGCTAGCATTCGTGGATTGGCGCATGTGGAGGGCGTCGCTAAATGCGGTGCGCACATTGCCACTATTCCAGATAAAACATTTGCATCACTATTTACTCACCCGCTTACTGATAAAGGGATTGAAACTTTCTTAAAAGATTGGGATAGTTTCAAGAAGAAGTAGTGTTACGATAAAGCAAACTCTTAATTATACTAGTGCAAGACAAACTTTGATAATGGGTTTGTCTTTTTTTATAATCTTCTCCAATAAGAACACTTATTTTCATTTTTCTTATTAAATGATATAATACGGATAAATTAAGTCTAATTAGAATAAGGAAATAGAGATGTTTGAGAAGGTAACCATTAGTGATATTGCAAATTTAGTAGGTGTGTCAAAAGCTACAGTTTCCTATTATCTCAATGGGAACTATAAGAAAATGTCTCTGCAAACGAAAGAAAAAATACGTTTAGCTATTAAGGAGACTGGTTATCAACCAAGTAAGATTGCTCAAAGTTTAGTTACAAAAAATACCCGTACTATTGGGGTCGTTATTGCTGATATTACTAATCCCTTTATTTCGTCTGTGATGAAGGGAATACATGATACTTGTCAACAATTTGGTTACTCGGTTAACTTTACTAACTCGGATAATGATATTGACATTGAGTTGGAAAATTTAAACCGTTTAAATCAGCAAAACGTTTCAGGAATTATTTTAGATTCTGTAGATCCTAATCATTCATTTATAGAAACTTTGAGTAATGATCGTCTTGTCATGGTTGATAGACAAGCTAAAGATATTAAAGTAGATACTGTAGCATCCGACAATAAAGAATCGACTCAAATATTTCTTGAAAAAATGCAAGAAGCTGGGTATCATGACATCTATTTTGTCACTTATCCCATTGAAGGGATTTCAACCCGTGAGCTTCGTTACGAAGGTTTTAAAGAAGTGGTCAGTTCAAATCCTGATAAGTTGATTATTATCACTGAAGATGGTAGTACACAGAGAATTCTTGATATCATTGAACATTCAGAGCAAAAACCAGGGTTCTTAATGATGAACGGTCCAACTCTTTTGAATTTTATGAAAAAATTAAATCAATCAACGGTCAGCTACCCTGAGGATTATGGTCTTGGGAGTTATGAAGATTTAGAATGGATGCAGGTGCTTACACCAAACGTTTCCTGTATAAAACAGGATTCATATGGCATTGGTTGCCTGGCTGCCCAATGTTTAATTGAAAAAATTAGTCAAGGAAACGAACCAACTACTGCAAGGTTACTAGAAGTAAAAAATCAAATCGTTATTCGTCAATCTTTTTAAAAATGTTTGCGAGAGCAAGCATTTTTTTATAAAAAAGCAAAAAACACTATGTAAACGCTTGCTTTTATAGAAAATGATAGTATAATAGAATTATAAATGAGTTAACCGTTTAACTTAAGAATAGGTAAGCTTTTAACGAACCATCTCTAACTCTCTTAACTCAAATGTTTTTATTTTTTTGCACCATTAGTTAAACGGTTAACTCAAGTTTTATCTTCACCAAAGGAGGATAGAATGAAGATTAATAAATTATTGTCAGACAGACTTGAAGCTTGTTATTCAGTTTGTCGTTTGCAAAATCAAGACTATGATTTTTTATTAGTAGCTTCAGAGGTTGACCAAGCCTGCTTTGCTTATGATTTGAATAGCGATTTAGCAAAAATTGTTGTTTGGGAAGATGTGGGAGGTACCATGAGTATTATTCCAATTCCCGGAACCATGGATTTTTTGGCAACCCAGAAATTTTACCCAGGGTTTAAGGCCAAAGATTGTCAGGTTGTTTATGCAAGTTTTCAAGGAGATCATTGGGACATTTGTAACGCATTTGATTTTCCGTATTTACATCGCTTTGATCTCATTAAAGGTAAAGAAAATCAACTTTACTTTATAGGTTGTACAATTGCTAACAGTAAAGCCCACACTGAGGATTGGAGTGATAAAGGCCGAATTTTTGTTGCTCGTTTTAATACTCAAAACCATACATTGGAAGGATTGCAACAATTGCCTCAAACTTTATTAAAAAATCATGGATACTATGCCATTCAGGATGAAGGATATTCATTGATTACTTCAGTAGAAGGGGTATTCAAACTCACTTATCCAGAATTTTCTACTACAGGCGACTGGCAATTAGAACGGCTTTTCGATGAGGAGACAAGCGATGTGGTGAAAGTGGATATTAATCAGGATGGCAAGGATGAGTATGTGATTATCCAAGGTTTTCATGGAGATCGTTTACGCATCTTCACTGAAGATTTCGGTCGAGAATTATTCCATTATCCAGAAAAAACACCATTTGGTCATGCTATTTGGAGTGGTCGTTTACTTAATCAGACTTGTTTTGTATTCGGGTGGCGATCAGAAAAAGCAGAATTAAGGCTTTTTCACTTTGTAGATGGGCACTTGGTTTCAGAATTAGTAGATGCAAAAGCAGCTTCTAGTAATGTCTTAGCTTTTGAAAAAGATGGAAAAGCTTATCTTTTCTCAGCCAATAACGGACGTGGCGAAGTTGCTCTTTATCAATTAGTAAAATAAATTTAAGAAGGAGACAATATGGACAAGAAAAAAATCTTAGTAACGGGTACTGTGCCTAAAGAAGGTCTAAGAAAGCTTATGGACCGATTTGATGTTACTTATTCAGAAGATCGCCCATTTTCACGTGACTATGTGTTAGAGCATTTATCTGAATATGACGGATGGTTACTCATGGGACAAAAAGGCGATAAAGAGATGATTGATGCAGGTGAAAACTTACAAATTATTTCTTTAAATGCGGTTGGTTTTGATCATGTAGATACTGCGTATGCTAAAGAAAAAGGAATTATAGTCTCTAATTCCCCTCAAGCAGTACGAGTTCCGACAGCGGAAATGACTTTTGCTTTAATTTTAGCTGCCAGTAAGCGCCTTGCATTTTATGATAGTATTGTAAGAAGTGGAGAGTGGATTGATCCGAGCGAACAACGTTATCAAGGTTTGACTTTGCAAGGTTCAACATTAGGTATTTACGGAATGGGACGCATCGGTTTGACAGTCGCAAATTTTGCTAAAGCATTTGGGATGACTGTTGTTTACAATGATGTTTATCGACTTCCTGAAGATAAGGAAAAAGAGCTTGGTGTAACCTATCTCGAATTTGATCAGCTTATTAAAACAGCTGATGTCATAACCATCCACGCCCCAGCATTACCATCAACAATCCACAAATTCAATAAAGATGTTTTTGCTAAGATGAAAAATCGAAGCTACTTAATCAACGCTGCTAGAGGCCCAATCGTTTCTGAAGAAGCACTTATTGAAGCACTGAAAGAAGGTGAAATCGCGGGTGCGGGATTAGATGTTTTTGAGAATGAACCACAGGTATCTGAAGGATTGAGAAGCCTTGATAATGTTATCATGAGTCCACATGCTGGGACAGGTACTATTGAGGGACGTAGAACTTTGGCTGAAGAAGCAGCTGACAACATCATTGCCTTCTTTGATGGCAAGCCACAAAATATTGTCAATAAATAATTGGCTAGTGAGCGCAGAGCCATCTTTTGAAAAAATGGGACCTCCCATTTTTTTACGGGTAAATGTAAGCGCTTAATAATTTAATAAAGGTGAACTTATGCTAGAAGCTTTACATAAATTCTTTGAAGTCTTTGGTGCAGCAACTGTTGTACCCGCTATGATTTTTATTGTCAGCCTTTTTCTAAAGGTCAATCCAAGGCGAGCTTTCTTTAGCGCCTTACGAGCTGGTGTTGGACTCACAGGCTTTGGTTGGATTATATCAGCTTTTGCTCCTATGGTGACTAAGTATATCCAGCAGATGGTTAAAACTACTGGTCTCCATTTACCAATTGTAGATATTGGTTGGCAGGCTGGTTCTCTCACCGCCTTTTCTTCTGAGATTGGCCTCTCTTTCTTTGTTTTTGGCTTGCTAATTGAATTGGGGCTTTTCTTGCTTGGGATTACCCGAGTATTTGTCCCATCTAATCTTTGGAATAACTTTGGCTATATGATTTGGGGTACAATGGCCTATGCAGCAACAGGTAATTTTATATTGTCTTTCGCATTTATGGTTTTTGTCTTACTCTATTCATTAGTGATGTCAGAAGTATTGGCAGATCGATGGTCGGAGTATTACGGTGTTAAAAATGCAACGATCAACTCGATTCATAATATTGAAACCCTTATTCCAGCTCTTATTCTTGATCCTCTTTGGAACCTACTTGGTGTCAATAAGGTAAAGTTGAACCCAGAATCATTAAAGACTAAGTTAGGGATATTTGGTGAGCCAATGACACTTGGTTTTATACTTGGTGTGATTATTGGTGTATTAGGTAGTTTACGTAACCTTGCAAGTATTGATACTTGGGGAGGTATACTTGGTTTTGCAGTTGCTCTTGCAGCGGTTATGACTATTTTTCCTTTGATTACGGGGGTATTTGCTAGTGCTTTTGCTCCTCTTGCTGAAGCAGTTGAACGCAATAAGAAAAAAGAAAGTCAAGCTGAGCAAGGAGCACTGGATAAAAAACGTTGGTTTATTGCAGTTGATGACGGTGTTGGTTTTGGTGAACCAGCAACTATTATCGCAGGTCTCATTTTAGTACCAATAATGGTTGTTATTTCCTTGATTTTACCTGGAAATGAAGCTTTACCAGTCGTTGACCTTATTGCTATCCCTTTTATGATTGAAGCTATGATAGCTGTGTCAAAAGGAAATATTCTTAAAGCTATTTTGAATGGAATCATATGGTTTTCACTAGGTCTTTATGCTGCTAGTGCCCTAGGTCCAATCTACACAGAAGCTGTTAAGCATTTTGGAACTGCTTTACCAGCAGGGGTAACTTTGATTATGAGCTTTAATCTCCTAGCTCATCCTTTGACAGCTCTAGTCTTCTTTGCTTGGATATCTGGGAACCCACTCTATATTGGTGTGACAGTTGTTATCTATCTTGCTTTCTTGTTCTTGCTTCGTACTCATCGTGAATCTATTTACGCATACCTTAAAACTATGGCTGATAAGAATAGCGGATATGAAGGTAGTTGTGAAAAAATCTTTATTGCTGAAGATTAAAAATCTGTTGGAGGAATACTCATGAAAAAAATTGATGGACATGCTCATATTGTTGATACAATTGCAGGATTTAATGGTAAAGGACGTCTTAATGCCCTTGGAAACGGTTATGCTATTTGGGATGATGGTGATTTAATTAAGCTCATCCCAGACGAATACGGTGACAAAGCATTTACAGCTGAAGCTTTTTTGAAGTATATGGATGCTAATGGTGTAGATAAAGCAGTCATTTTGCAAGGTCATCTTAATGGTTATCAAAATTATTATACGCATTTAGCTATTAAACGTTATCCAGAACGTTTTACAGGCGCATTCTCTGTTGATCCATTTGCAGATAACGCAATGCAAATTGTAAAACGTCATGTTGAAGTCCTTGGTTTTCGAGCTATTAAATTTGAAATTAGTCAAGGAGGGGGTATCCATGGATACCGTGGACAAAAAACGCCTTTCCGTCTTGATACAGACCCACATGTGAGTCGTATTTTGACTTATCTGTTAGACTATCCAGGATTTGTAGTTACAGTTGATTATGGCAATTGGGATCAAATTAGTCACCAACCTGATGCTATTGCTAATTTAGCTCGCCTTTATACGAGTCTCGATTTTGTTGTTTGTCACCTCTCTTTTCCACATGTTGAGCATTCAAATCGATTGCGTGCTGAACTTAATATGTGGAAAAACTTCAACAATATCTATACTGATATTTCAGCTATTCAAGATATTGATGCCCCAGATAGTTTTCCTTTTCCAAAATCAGAACAAAATGTACGTATTGCTAAAGAAGTTCTTGGGGCTAAGCGTATCATTTGGGGAACTGATTCTCCATGGTCAGCGACCTTCAATACTTACGAAGAATTAGCTACTTGGCTAGAGAATGTTGATATTTTCAGTCAAGAGGAACTAGAAGATGTTATGTACAATAATGCTGAGCGTGTTTACTTTAAAGAAGAACATGTAAAGGCTAACAGAGCAGGTATAGATGATACAACCAAAGAGCTCAATCTCTATTAGAAGAGTTTTCAAGGTACAAGAGTTTCTTGTACCTCCTTTTTAAATCAACAATGAGGAGACAAATTATGACTTATTACCTTAGTATTGACTACGGCGGTACAAATACCAAGGCGCTTATTTTTGACAAATTAGGACACCAAATCGCTGTTTCGAGTTTTGAAACTTTAAAAAATGAGACTCAATCTGGTCATCGTCAAGTAAACCTTGTTAAAACGTGGAATGCTATAACTTCTGCTATTAGAGAGGTTATTCAAATCTCAAAACTCAGCCCTGAGCAGATTAGTGCAGTAGCATGTATTGGACATGGGAAAGGTCTTTATCTGCTAGATAATAAGTTGGAGCCACTTGAACAAGGAATTTTGTCTACAGATAATCGTGCCAAAGATTTGGCGCAATATTTCGAATCTAAACTTGATAATATTTGGGAGTTGACTCGGCAACATATTTTCCCTTCACAAAGTCCAGTTATTTTACGTTGGCTTAAAGATTATCAGCCCGAAACCTATAAATCAATAGGGGCGGTCCTTTCTGCAAAGGACTTTATTCGGTATAAGCTTACAGGAAAAGTACAGCAAGAATATGGTGACGCTTCAGGTAATCATTGGATAAATTTCCAAACAGGAACTTATGATCCAGCTATTTTAGATTTTTTTGGCATTAGAGAGATAGAAAACTCACTTCCTGAACTTATAGATAGTGCAGATTTAGTTCCTGGGGGAATTAGTTCTCAAGCAGCAAAAGAGACTGGTCTTGTAGAAGGGACCCCCGTTGTTGGAGGGCTCTTTGACATCGATGCTTGTGCTCTTGGATCAGGTGTTTTAGAGTCAGATACTTTTAGTGTTATTTCGGGAACTTGGAATATTAATACATATCCAAGTTTAAAACCAGCAAAGCAAGATAGTGGTCTTATGACTTCCTATTTTCCAGATCGTCGTTATCTCTTAGAGGCAAGTAGCCCTACTTCTGCAGGGAATCTTAATTTTATGTTAAAAATGCTCATGCATCAAGAAATTGATAACGCTAAATCTAGTGGAGGTTCTATCTATGATAATTTAGAAGAATTTCTCACTCATACTGATGCTACACATCATGGACTTATTTTCTTTCCGTTTCTTTACGGTAGTAACACATCACAAGATGCTAGCGCTTGCTTTTTTGGGCTAACAACTAAATCGACGAAATCTCAGATGATACGTGCGGTATATGAAGGTATTGCGTTTGCACATAAGCAGCATATCACTGATTTAATAAAAAGTAGGGGCAGTGTGCCAAAAATAATTCGTTTCTCTGGCGGAGCTACCAACTCACCAGCATGGATGCAAATGTTTTCTGATATCTTAAACTTTCCTATTGAAACAGTAGAAGGCACAGAATTAGGAGGGTTAGGAGGAGCTATTTTAGCACGTCATGCTTTAGATAAGATTTCGTTAAAGGAAGCAGTCCAAGATATGGTTCGTGTAAAAGCTATTTATAAACCTCAATTATCCGAAGTAAAGGGGTACAAAAAAAAATATCACGCTTACCAAAAATTATTAGAAACACTGGATCCTATTTGGTCGGAACTCGGTCATCTGAATAAGTAGGGATATCAAAGGAGTTGTTATGAAACAAGAAGATATTATTATCAATAGTATTGTATTCAAAAAACAGTTAGACAAAGGTTTTACACAAGTTCAGCTCATTAAGTTAGTAAAGGATTTAGGATTTTCACGATTTGAGATACGTCAAGAATTGCTTCAAGATCCAGATAGAGAGCTACCCGCTTTAAAAGCAGAGGCTGACTTTTATGATATCAATCTTTACTATAGTGCTAATGAAGACCTTATCAAAGGAGGGAAAGTTAATCCTTATCTTAATAAAGGCCTTAAAGAAGCATCACAGTTAGGAGCTCCTTTCATTAAGCTAAATGTTGGACAAACCAGAAACTTAAGTAAAGAAGAGTTAGAACCTCTTAAAGAGATATTGAAAAGCCAAACTATTGGTATAAAGGTGGAAAATAATCAAGACCCTAAAGCAGCTACAGTGGAGAATTGCCAATATTTTATGACTCTAGTGAAAGAATTACAAATACCAATAAGTTTTGTTTTTGATACTGCTAATTGGGCCTTTATCAACCAAGATCTATACCAAGCGGTAAATAGCTTAGCTTGTGATACCACCTACCTTCACTGTAAAAATTTTTTACAGGTAGCTGGAAAGCCTCACCTCTCGAAGAGCCTCTTCGAAGGAGAGATTGATCTGACTGATTTGTTAAAGAGTTTCTCTAATTGTGAGTATCTAGCTCTAGAATACCCCACAGAATTGGAGGTATTAAAAAGGGATGTTCAACGTTTAATCTCTATCAGCAATAGTCAAAACTTTTAATGAAAAGGCTTTAAAAAGATGTTATAATAAGTCTGTATGAATTCGAGTAGAAAAGAGGTATATTCTTGATTATTCTCGATAAAAAAAGTTATGACCTCCTCTTTTACCTATTGAAATTAGAGGAACCTGAAACAGTTATGGCAATTGCCAACGCACTTAATCAGTCTAGGCGTAAAGTGTATTATCACTTAGAGAAGATAAACGATGCACTGCCTAGCGATGTGCCTCAGATTGTTAGTTATCCACGTGTAGGAATCTTGCTAACCGAAAAACAAAAAGCAGCCTGTCGTCTTTTATTAGATGAAGTAACTGATTATAGTTACGTCATGAAAAGTAGTGAGAGGTTGCAGCTGTCTTTAGTATCTATCGTGGTAGCTAAGGACCGCATAACGATTGATAGGTTGATGCAACTAAACGATGTTTCTCGAAATACTATCTTAAACGATTTAAACGAATTAAGAAGTGAGTTAGCAGAGAAAGAATATAATTTACAGTTACAATCAACAAAATGTCGCGGTTATTTTTTAGATGGTCACCCATTGTCCATTATCCAGTACTTATATAAGCTCTTAGATGATATCTACCATAATGGAAGTAGTAGTTTTATAGACCTTTTTAATCATAAACTGTCTCAAGCTTTTGGTGCCAGCACATATTTTTCTAAAGAGGTTCTTGATTATTTTCACCATTATCTCTTCATTTCTCAACGAAGTCTAGGTAAGAAAATCAACAGTCAAGATGGTCAGTTTATGATTCAGATTTTGCCTTTTATACTAATGGCTTATCGTAAGATGCGATTAAGTCCTGAAGTACAGACCTCTCTTAATAGTGATTTTAGCTTGGTTTGGCAACGTAAGGAATATGAGATTGCTAAAGAGTTGGCTGATGAGCTGGAAGAAAATTTTCAGTTATCACTGGATGAGATTGAAGTGGGACTAGTGGCCATGCTTATGCTTAGTTTCCGCAAGGACCGTGACAATCATTTAGAGAGCCAGGATTATGATGATATGCGAGCTACTCTAACCAGTTTTTTGAAAGAATTGGAAGAACGATATCACCTTCACTTTGTTCATAAAAAGGACTTACTAAGACAACTTCTAACTCACTGCAAGGCACTCTTATATCGTAAACGTTATGGTATTTTTTCTGTTAATCCTTTAACAGAGCATATTAAAGACAAATATGAAGAACTTTTTGCCATAACCTCGTCTTCTGTAAAGCTTTTAGAGAAAGCTTGGCAAATCAAATTGACCGATGATGATGTAGCATATCTAACGATTCATTTAGGAGGGGAACTTCGTAATAGTCAACAATCTCCTAATAAACTTAAGTTAGTTATTGTATCTGATGAAGGAATAGCGATTCAGAAACTTCTTTTAAAGCAATGTCAACGCTACTTAACAAACAGTGATATAGAAGCTGTTTTTACAACCGAACAGTACCAAAGTGTGAGTGATCTTATGCATGTAGATATGGTTGTCTCTACTAGTGACGCTTTAGAATCTCGTTTTCCGATGTTAGTAGTTCACCCTGTTTTGACAGATGATGATATTATTCGCTTGATTCGCTTTTCAAAAAAAGGTAACTGTGCAAATAGTAATCAATTTACCAATGAACTTGAAAAAACGATTGCTCAATATGTCAAGGAAGATAGTGAACGCTACGTGCTGAAATCTAAGATTGAGAAACTTATTCATCAAGAATTGCTCCAAGACGTCCTTCCCCTTCAAAGTACAGTTTGTTAAAATATAATTTTATGGTAGCCTCTCAGCTTTTCTGAAGACAGAAAAAGAAGCTGGGGCTTTTTTGGTGCTTTTAAACAATGTGCTAGATATTTAATCGCAATGAGTTCCTCTATGACATGATAATTAAAGTTGAGAAAGCTAGTACTTTTAATGGGAGTACTTTTTATTTGTGCTTATTTTAATTAAAATTATGAGTCTAATTTGGAACAGACAGCCCAGTTTTGAACACATAAATGTGTGACACTTGGTCTTTTTTTCAAAAGTATTTGAACTTATACTAGTAGATGTAAGAAACAATTAATCAGGAGGAAATAAAATGCCTAACGTTAAAGATATTACTAGAGAATCATGGATTTTATCAACATTCCCAGAATGGGGAACATGGCTAAACGAAGAAATTGAAGAAGAAGTTGTTGCTGATGGCAACTTTGCAATGTGGTGGTTAGGAAACTGTGGTGTTTGGATTAAAACACCAGGTGGTGCTAATGTTGTTATGGACCTATGGTCAAACCGCGGTAAATCAACAAAAAAAGTAAAAGATATGGTTCGTGGACACCAAATGGCTAATATGGCAGGTGTTCGTAAACTCCAACCAAACTTACGCGCACAACCAATGGTTATTGATCCATTTGCTATTAATGAATTGGATTACTATCTTGTTTCACATTTCCACAGTGACCACATTGATATTAACACTGCGGCAGCCATTATTAATAATCCTAACTTAGACCATGTTAAATTTGTTGGGCCATATGAATGTGGTGAAATTTGGAAAAAATGGGGAGTTCCAGAAGAACGAATCATAGTGATTAAACCAGGTGAATCATTTGAGTTTAAAGACATCAAAGTTACTGCTGTTGAATCATTTGACCGTACTTGCTTGGTGACACTTCCAGTAGATGGTGCAGAAGAACATGATGGAGAACTTGCTGGTTTAGCCGTGACTGATGAAGAAATGGCTCGTAAAGCAGTTAACTATATTTTTGAAACACCAGGTGGAACAATCTACCATGGAGCTGACTCACATTTTTCAAATTATTTTGCTAAACATGGTAAAGACTACAAGATTGACGTAGCTATTAACAACTATGGTGATAACCCAGTTGGTATTCAGGATAAAATGACTTCAATCGATCTTCTTCGTATGGCAGAAAATCTCCGTGCCAAAGTCATTATTCCTGTACACTACGATATCTGGTCTAACTTCATGGCTTCTACAGACGAAATCTTACAATTGTGGAAAATGCGTAAAGAACGCCTTCAATATGACTTCCATCCATTTATTTGGGAAGTTGGAGGTAAATACACTTATCCACAAGATAAAGATAGAATTGAATACCATCACCCACGTGGTTTTGATGATTGCTTCGAACAAGAATCAAATATTCAATTTAAAGCACTTCTATAATGGCTAATGAGAGACTGTATGTCGCATGATATGCAGTTTTTCAATTTTAAAATATGTTACTAAAATCACAATTAAGATTAGGAGAAATAATGTCAGAATTTGATACAAAATCATATTTAGAAAAACTTGATGCATGGTGGAGAGCAGCTAATTATATTTCTGCAGCACAAATGTATCTAAAGGATAATCCTCTCTTGAGACGAGAGCTAGTTGAAAACGACTTAAAGGTTCATCCAATTGGTCACTGGGGCACTGTACCTGGACAAAACTTTATCTATGCTCACTTAAATCGCGCTATTAATAAATACGATTTAGACATGTTCTATATTGAAGGTCCAGGTCATGGTGGTCAAGTTATGGTATCTAATTCATATTTAGATGGTTCATATACTGAATTAAACCCAAATATTGAGCAAACAGAGGATGGCTTTAAGCAGTTATGTAAAATCTTCTCTTTCCCAGGTGGAATTGCATCCCATGCAGCACCAGAAACACCAGGGTCAATTCATGAAGGTGGTGAACTTGGTTACGCACTTTCTCATGCGACAGGTGCCATCCTAGACAATCCAGATGTTATTGCTGCGACTGTTATTGGTGATGGTGAAGGTGAAACAGGACCACTTATGGCTGGTTGGCTATCTAATACCTTTATCAATCCAGTAAATGATGGTGCTGTTCTACCAATCTTCTATTTAAATGGTGGTAAAATCCATAACCCAACTATCTTTGAACGTAAGACAGATGAAGAATTATCTCAGTTTTTTGAAGGATTAGGTTGGAAACCTATTTTTGCAGATGTTGTTGAACTCTCTGAGGATCATGCGGCTGCTCATGCTTTGTTTGCAGAAAAATTAGATCAAGCTATTCAAGAGATTAAAACCATTCAATCAGAAGCACGACAAAAACCAGCAGAAGAAGCTATCCAAGCAAAATTCCCTGTCTTGGTTGCACGTATTCCTAAGGGGTGGACTGGTCCAAAAGCTTGGGAAGGAACACCAATTGAAGGTGGCTTCCGCGCTCACCAAGTACCAATTCCAGTAGATGCCCACCATATGGAACATGTCGATTCTCTTTTGTCATGGCTTCAATCATACCGTCCAGAAGAATTATTTGATGAAAGTGGTAAAATCGTTGATGAGATTGCTGCTATTTCACCAAAAGGTGATCGTCGCATGTCCATGAATCCAATAACCAATGCTGGTATTGTTAAAGCAATGGATACAGCAGATTGGAAGAAATTTGCTCTTGATATTAATGTTCCAGGTCAAATTATGGCACAAGATATGATTGAATTTGGAAAATATGCAGCAGATTTGGTAGATGCTAATCCAGATAATTTCCGTATTTTTGGTCCAGATGAAACGAAATCAAATCGTCTTCAAGAAGTGTTTACACGTACTAGCCGTCAATGGCTTGGTCGTCGTAAACCAGATTATGACGAAGCTTTAAGTCCAGCTGGACGTGTTATTGATTCCCAATTGTCTGAACATCAAGCAGAAGGTTTCTTAGAAGGTTATGTTTTAACTGGTCGTCACGGCTTCTTTGCTTCATACGAATCATTCCTTCGCGTTGTAGATTCAATGGTAACACAACATTTCAAATGGTTACGTAAATCAAAAACACACACAACATGGCGTAAAAATTATCCAGCGCTTAACTTAATTGCAGCTTCAACTGTTTTCCAACAAGATCATAATGGTTACACTCACCAAGATCCAGGTATCTTAACTCACTTAGCTGAAAAAACACCTGAATACATTCGTGAATATTTACCAGCAGATACTAACTCACTTCTAGCTGTTATGGATAAAGCGTTTAAAGCTGAAGATAAAATTAATTTAATTGTGACATCTAAGCACCCTCGTCCACAATTTTACTCTATTGCTGAAGCAGAAGAGTTAGTGGCAGAAGGATATAAGGTGATTGACTGGGCTTCAAATGTGTCGCTTAATCAAGAGCCAGATGTTGTCTTTGCTGCGGCGGGAACAGAACCTAACTTAGAAGCTTTGGCAGCTATTAGTATTCTTCATAAGGCTTTCCCAGAACTTAAGATTAGATTTGTTAATGTATTAGACATCCTAAAACTTCGTCATCCTTCACAAGATGCTCGCGGTTTATCAGATGAAGAGTTTGACAAAGTCTTTACCACAGATAAACCTGTTATTTTTGCTTTCCATAGTTATGAAGATATGATTCGAGATATTTTCTTTAGTCGTCACAATCATAATTTGCATACGCATGGTTACCGTGAAAATGGTGATATCACAACACCATTTGATATGCGCGTGATGTCAGAATTGGACCGATTCCATCTGGCACAGGATGCAGCTCTTGCTTCTTTAGGAAATGAAGCACAAGCCTTCAGTGATGAAATGAATCAAATGGTTGCTTATCACAAAGACTATATTCGTGAACACGGAGACGATATTCCAGAAGTGCAAAATTGGAAATGGGAAAATATCAAGTAGTCACTTTTTTCAGGCCTATACTTACAAACAAAAACACTTTTAGATTTTTTCTAAGGGTGTTTTGTTATTTTATAGAAGAATGACCGCTTTTTCAAAAGCGTTAAGTGGTCACTTTTAAAGTTGTAATATTAATACTAATAAGTCTTTAAATAATTCAATAATGCCATAACAATAATGGTGTGGGCTAATTAAAATATCTCTAAGCAAAGGTGTTGACATAAAGAGACCATACATGATATTATAGTTATGTTCTGTTTCGGCAGTTTATTTTTTTGAGTAAAAAAGTGACTACCCTTTTACGATACTTTAACGTCACTTTATAGATAAGACACATAACCTTAAAAATAAGATACGAAATTTTTAGTAGGAGATAAGAATGACAAATATTTTAGAAGTGAAGAATTTAACCAAAATTTTTGGGAAAAAGCAAAAAGCTGCTCTTGAAATGGTTAAGCAAGGAAAAAGTAAGACAGAAATTCTTGAAAAAACAGGAGCGACTGTAGGTGTCTATGATGCGAGTTTTGAAATAAAAGAAGGCGAAATTTTCGTTATCATGGGACTTTCTGGTTCAGGAAAATCAACTTTAGTTCGGATGTTAAACCGTTTGATTGACCCATCATCGGGAAATATCTATTTAGATGGTAAAGATATTGCAAAGATGAATGTAGAAGATTTACGTAACATTCGTCGTCACGATATCAACATGGTTTTCCAAAATTTTGGTCTTTTCCCACATCGTACAATTTTAGAAAATACAGAGTTTGGGTTAGAGATGCGTGGTGTTTCTAAGGAAGAACGTACAATGTTAGCTGAAAAAGCTTTGGACAATGCAGGTCTATTACCGTTTAAAGATCAATACCCCAGTCAATTATCAGGAGGAATGCAACAGCGTGTTGGTTTAGCACGTGCCCTTGCTAACAGCCCTAAAATCCTTCTGATGGATGAGGCCTTCTCAGCTTTAGACCCATTAATTCGTCGTGAAATGCAAGATGAGCTTCTTGATCTTCAAGACACGAATAAACAAACTATTATTTTTATCAGCCATGATTTGAATGAAGCGTTACGTATTGGTGATCGTATTGCTCTGATGAAAGATGGGGAAATCATGCAGATTGGTACAGGAGAAGAGATTTTGACTAATCCGGCTAATGATTTTGTTCGTGAGTTTGTTGAAGACGTTGATCGCTCAAAAGTGTTAACTGCTCAAAATATTATGATAAAACCTTTAACAACTGTTTTAGAAATTGATGGCCCACAAGTTGCTTTAACAAGAATGCATCGCGAGGAAGTCTCAATGTTAATGGCAACGAATCGTCGTCGCCAACTTCTGGGATCCCTAACTGCAGATGCTGCAATTGAAGCTCGTAAGAAAGGTTTGCCGCTTTCTGAAGTGATTGATAAAGATGTTGTAACGGTCTCAAAAGATACAGTTATTACAGATATCATGCCTTTAATTTATGATTCATCTGCTCCGATAGCCGTTACTGATGATAATGATAGACTCCTAGGGGTTATCATTAGAGGACGTGTGATCGAAGCACTTGCTAACGTTCAAGATGAAACAGTAGTAGAATCGCCAAAAGAAACGGTAGAAGCTTAATAGAGAGGACAAATCATTTTGGAAAATTTATTACAACATAAGTTACCGGTCGCACCATTTGTAGAGTCAACGACCAATTGGATTACGAAAACTTTTTCTGGTTTATTTGACTTTATCCAGACAATCGGTAATGCATTGATGGATTGGATGACAAAAACATTACTATTCATTAATCCTTTACTTTTTATTGTACTAATTACAGTTGCTGTATTTTTCTTAGCTAAGAAAAAATGGCAATTACCGACATTTACTTTCATTGGTTTGCTATTTATCTATAACCAAGGGCTGTGGGAGCAGTTGATTAATACTTTTAACTTGGTTTTAGTAGCAAGTTTAATTTCTATTATTATTGGTGTACCACTAGGTATTTGGATGGCAAAAAGTGATAAAGTTAAACAAGTTGTTAATCCAATTCTTGACTTTATGCAAACTATGCCAGCATTCGTTTACCTTATTCCTGCAGTAGCCTTCTTTGGTATCGGTATGGTACCAGGTGTCTTTGCCTCTGTTGTATTTGCTTTGCCTCCAACAGTGCGCTTTACTAACTTGGCTATTCGTGAAATCCCACTTGAATTAATAGAAGCATCTGATTCATTTGGTTCAACAGCTAAGCAAAAATTATTCAAAGTTGAACTACCACTTGCTAAGAACACTATTATGGCAGGAATCAATCAAACTATGATGTTGGCTCTTTCTATGGTGGTTACAGGATCTATGATCGGTGCACCTGGACTTGGTCGTGAGGTGTTATCGGCGCTTCAACATGCTGATATTGGTACAGGATTTGTTAGTGGTCTATCGCTAGTTATTTTAGCAATCGTGTTAGACCGTGTTAGTCAATTCTTTAATTCCAAACCGGGTGAGAAGCAAGCTAAAACATCAAAAGTTAAAAAATGGGTAGGTTTAGGGGCCTTGGTTCTCTTCATTCTAGCAGCTCTTGGTCGCATTGTTGTCAATATGACTTCAGGAAATGAAGCCAAAGGTCAAAAAGTGAAAATAGCTTATGTCCAATGGGATTCAGAAGTTGCTTCAACCAACGTTATTGCTGAAGTTTTAAAATCTAAAGGATATGATGTTGAATTGACACCACTTGATAATGCGGTCATGTGGCAAACAGTCGCCAATGGGAATGCTGATTTTACAACAAGTGCTTGGTTGCCAAAGACCCACGGGCAATATTTTAATAAATACAAAAATAGTTTAGATGACTTAGGTCCTCACGTTGAGAACGTCAAAATAGGTTTAGTTGTTCCTAAATACATGAACGTAAATAGTATTGAAGAATTATCAAATCAAGCAGATAAACAAATTACAGGTATCGAACCAGGTGCAGGTATTATGAAGTCTGCTAAACAATCCCTTAAAGATTATCCAAACCTTTCAAGTTGGAAGTTGTTATCAGCATCAACAGGAGCTATGACAACAACCTTAGGGAAGGCTATCAAAAACAAAGATCAAGTAGTCATTACAGGTTGGTCACCTCACTGGATGTTTGCTAAGTATGATTTAAAATACCTTAAAGATCCTAAGAAATCATTTGGTGGTGAAGAACATATCAATACAATAGCACGCAAGAATTTGAAAAAAGATATGCCAAAAGTATATAAAATTATCGATAAGTTCAAGTGGACTAAAGAAGATATGGAATCTATCATGTTAGATATGGATAAAGGTATGGAGCCTGCTAAAGCAGCTCAAAAATGGATTAAAAACCACAAAAAAGAAGTTTCAGAGTGGACTAAATAGTATAGAAAAAAACACGTCTCTTTTAGAGCGTGTTTTTTAATGTGACTTAAGTCGTTTTAGCTATTTAATATAAGTTTTATATTATTTTAATACATCAAAAGTGAGAGAATGGAAGAAATAGCAGGTTATAAAGTATTACTAAGTAAAATTTTCTTTAATTCAAGGTTGTTTTTTTTATTATAAAATTTTACAATGGAAGTTATGAGTATATTTAGAAACAATTCCATATTATCCAGGAGGATTGTATGAAAAAAGAAAGTATATCTATTAAAGATATCTTGTGGTTTATTATTCCGTCGTTATTTGGAGTATTATTATTAATGACTCCATTTAAATATAATGGTATGACAACAGTAGCTGTCTCTGTAATCTCTAAGACAATTAATCAATGGATTAACGCTGTTTTTCCTATACATTATATTATTTTACTAATCATTTTTATTTCATGTGTGTTAGCACTTTGTTATCGTCTGTTTAGACCTAGCTTTATTGAAAAAAATGACTTGCTAAAAGAAATTTCTGACATTACCATTTTCTGGCTGATTATTCGTTTGATCGGTTTGGCACTTGGTCTGATGACGGTTTTACATATTGGTCCTGAAATGGTATGGGGGAAAGAGACAGGCGGCCTTATCCTTTTTGATTTGATTGGTGGTTTGTTTACCATTTTCCTTGCTGCGGGTTTTATTCTTCCATTTTTGACAGAATTTGGTCTACTGGAGTTTGTTGGTGTCTTCTTAACCCCCATTATGCGTCCATTCTTTCAGCTACCTGGTCGGTCAGCAGTTAATTGTGTAGCCTCATTTGTAGGTGATGGTACTATTGGAATTGCTTTGACCGATAAGCAGTATGTTGAGGGTTATTATACCAGTAGAGAAGCTGCAACGATTTCCACTACTTTTTCAGCAGTATCAATCACTTTTTGTCTTGTTGTTTTGCAGAATGTTGGCTTAACTGATTATTTTGGCCATTTTTATCTAACAGTCATCATTAGCAGTGTTGTCTGTGCATCCATTATCCCTTATATCCCTCCCTTATCTCGTCAATCAAATAGTTATTACACTAAACCAAAGAAAGAAACATCTGAGGTAATTCCGGATGGTTATAACAAGATAGAGTGGGGACTTAAGCTTGCCATCGATAAATCAAAAGCAAATGGAAACATGAAGACTTTTGTCAATAATGCCTCTAAGACAGTACTTAGTTTATGGTTTGGCGTTATGCCAACAATTATGACTGTCGGAACAATAGCTTTGATTATTTCAGTATCAACACCTATTTTTAAAATTTTAGGTACACCATTCCTTCCATTCCTTGAACTTTTAGGGATTCCAGAAGCAGATATTGCGAGTCAAACCATGATTGTTGGTTTTTCAGATATGGTTGTTCCTTCGATAATGGCGGCTGAAATTCACAGTGAGATGACAAGGTTTATTGTCGCAACAGTTTCTATTGTGCAATTAATTTATATGTCTGAGACTGGTGCGGTGATATTAGGTTCCAAGATCCCTATCAACATTCTAGAATTATTTATCATTTTTATAGAGAGAACAATTATTTCATTACCTATTATTGTTTTGATGGCACATCTTTTCTTTTAGTTGGAGAAAATAGAGAAGCATTTCTTGCTAACAAATGAAACTATTTACTGAAAAAAGACAAATGAACTTGAAAGTATTTCTTGACAAGAGGCCTAAAATTGTTATAAAATAGTATGGTATGTTTAGTAACTGATCAAAATAGCCGGCTAAACGAATACGAAAATCTATCAGGAGGTATTCAACGTGAAACGTACTTATCAACCAAGTAAAATCCGTCGCCAACGTAAACACGGATTCCGTCACCGTATGTCAACTAAAAACGGACGTCGCGTGCTTGCTAGCCGCCGTCGTAAAGGACGTAAAGTGTTATCAGCTTAATATAGATAGCAAAATAATATCAAGCCAACAGGTACTCGAGTCTGGTGGCTTTTTTGGTACCTTCATAACGATAAAGGTTTTTGTGAGAGTAGTTTGAGTATATTATAGATAAAGTTAATGAAAAGTGAGTTTATAATGCGGAAATTCGTAGACAAATAGCCCCTATTTTTGTTAAAATATGAGGAGATTTCTTATTGAGAAATATCTTTATAGCGAGTGATATTTTATTTTTTAGACGCTTGTATTATTGAAGTAGTTTAGTGACTTAGGAAATACTTTTATTAATATCGTTTTTTCAAGGTTATTTCAATTTTGCTAGTTTATACTATAATATATAAGGTAAGGTGACTAGAAAATGAGACTTCTTGTAGTTGAGGATGAAAAAAGTATAGCAGAGGCTATTCAGGCTTTATTGGCAGATAAAGGTTATTCTGTTGATTTAGCATTTGATGGAGATGATGGGTTAGAATACATTTTGACAGGTCTCTATGATTTAGTCCTGTTGGATATTATGTTACCCAAACGCTCAGGATTATCTGTTTTAAAAAGAGTGAGGGAAGCTGGTTTAGAAACCCCAATAATCTTTTTAACTGCAAAATCACAGACTTATGATAAAGTTAATGGTTTAGATTTAGGGGCAGATGATTATATCACAAAACCCTTTGAAGCAGATGAATTGCTAGCTAGAATTAGGCTGAGAACCAGACAATCTTCTCTAATCAGAGCAAATCAATTGCGGCTTGGAAATATAAGGCTTAACACAGATTCACATGAGCTAGAATCTAAAGAAAGTAGTGTAAAATTATCCAATAAAGAATTTCTCTTGATGGAAGTTTTTATGCGAAATGCAAAGCAGATTATTCCTAAAAATCAGTTGATTTCTAAGGTTTGGGGACCTTCAGACAATTCAGAATATAACCAGTTAGAAGTATTTATTTCTTTTTTGCGAAAAAAATTGCGCTTTTTAAAAGCAGACATTGAAATAATAACCACTAAGGGCTTTGGATATTCCTTGGAGGAGAGGACATAATGTTTAGTGATTTACGCAAAAAATTTGTCTTTTTGACCATGTCAATCCTTATTGTCGTTGTTCTCTTTCTCTTTGCAGTGAGTAATCGCTACAATCAATATTGGGATGAATATGATGCATATAGGATTGTTAAATTAGTTGCCAAAAATGATTATTTAGGAATACCAGGCGATGAACCGATTGCTTTGGTGACTATAGATAACCAAAAGATGGTTAAGATTCAAAGCAATAATACTGATTTGACAAATGATGTTATCGAAAAATCTAGTTTGAAGCTCCTTGAGCAAGGAAAGAAGTCACGAAAATGGAAGTCTTTTATATATTCCATAAAAGAATATAAAGATAAAACCTACACCATAGCTATTATGGATTTGGCTAGTTATGAAGTCCCTTATGCAAGGCGTTTTCTAATTCTTGTTTTTACTATTTTTGGATTTTGTTTATTAGCAGCTGTAAGTCTTTATCTTTCTCGATTTATCGTAGGGCCTGTAGAGACAGAAATGACTCGCGAAAAACAGTTCGTTTCAGATGCGAGTCATGAGCTGAAGACCCCTATTGCAGCTATACGAGCCAACGTTCAGGTTCTGGAACAGCAAATTCCAGGAAATCGTTATCTGGATCATGTTGTTTCGGAGACTAAGCGAATGGAGTTTTTAATTGAAGATTTGCTTAATTTGTCTAGACTTGATGAAAAACGCTCCAAGGTAAATTTCAAAAAGTTAAACTTATCTGTCTTATGTCAAGAAGTACTTCTGACATATGAAAGTTTGGCATATGAAGAAGAAAAGTGTTTAAATGATACGATTGAAGATGATGTCTGGATTGTTGGAGAAGAGAGTCAGATTAAGCAAATTTTAATAATTCTTTTGGATAATGCTATTAGGCATTCTTTGTCAAAATCAGAAATCCAGTTTAGTCTTAAACAGGCTCGAAGAAAAGCTATTCTGACAATATCAAATCCAAGTGCTATCTATTCCAAAGAGGTTATGGATAATCTCTTTGAGCGTTTTTATCAAGCTAAAGATGATCATGCAGATTCTCTCAGTTTTGGTCTAGGCTTATCTATTGCTAAGGCAATCGTGGAACGCCATAAGGGGAGAATTAGAGCATATCAAGAAAAAGACCAATTACGTCTTGAAGTCCAGTTACCAATTGATGGATTTTGGACCAATACCATGATTAATTAAAGGAAGAATGATGAAACCATATTTATCTTTTATTGGTAGAACGTTATTATACTTCGGTATTTTATTGTTACTAATTTACTTTTTTGCATACCTTGGTCGCGGACAAGGCAGTTTTATTTATAATGAATTCTAGGAGATGGTACAAATGATACATGATATGATTAAAACAATTGAGCATTTTGCTGAGACACAAGCTGATTTTCCAGTGTATGATATTTTAGGGGAAGTCCATACTTATGGACAACTTAAAGTAGACTCTGACTCTCTAGCTGCTCATATTGATAGCCTAGGTCTTGTTGAAAAATCACCTGTCTTAGTATTCGGTGGTCAAGAATATGAAATGTTGGCGACATTTGTTGCTTTAACAAAGTCAGGGCATGCTTATATACCGGTTGACCAACACTCTGCTTTGGATAGAATACAGGCTATTATGACAGTTGCTCAACCAAGCCTTATCATTTCAATTGGTGAATTTCCTCTTGAAGTTGATAATGTCCCAATCCTAGACGTTTCTCAAGTTTCAGCTATTTTTGAAGAAAAGACTCCTTATGAGGTAACACATTCTGTTAAAGGTGATGATAATTACTATATTATTTTCACTTCAGGGACTACTGGTTTACCAAAAGGTGTGCAAATTTCACATGACAATTTATTGAGCTTTACAAATTGGATGATTTCTGATGATGAGTTTTCAGTTCCTGAAAGACCGCAAATGTTGGCTCAACCGCCATATTCATTTGACTTATCAGTTATGTATTGGGCACCAACACTAGCTATGGGAGGCACCCTGTTCGCCCTACCAAAAACAGTGGTTAATGATTTCAAAAAACTATTCGCTACCATTAATGAATTGCCAATACAGGTTTGGACTTCGACACCATCATTTGCTGATATGGCGCTACTATCTAACGATTTCAATTCAGAGACCTTGCCACAATTAACACATTTTTATTTTGATGGGGAAGAGTTAACTGTCAAGACTGCACAAAAACTTCGTCAACGTTTTCCAAAAGCTCGTATCGTTAATGCATATGGGCCAACAGAAGCAACAGTTGCTCTATCCGCAGTAGCAATTACTGATGAAATGTTAGAAACATGCAAACGCCTTCCAATTGGTTACACTAAAGATGACTCACCAACGTATGTGATTGATGAAGAAGGTCATAAATTACCAAACGGAGAGCAAGGTGAAATCATTATTGCTGGACCAGCAGTATCAAAAGGCTATCTTAACAATCCAGAAAAGACAGCTGAGGCATTTTTCCAATTCGAAGGTCTACCTGCTTACCATACCGGTGACTTAGGAAGTATGACCGATGAAGGTCTTCTGCTTTACGGTGGGCGTATGGATTTCCAAATTAAATTTAACGGCTATCGTATTGAATTAGAAGATGTTTCTCAAAACTTAAATAAATCGCAGTATGTAAAATCAGCAGTAGCAGTGCCACGTTATAACAAGGATCATAAAGTTCAAAATTTATTAGCCTATATTGTCTTAAAAGAAGGTGTAAGAGATGATTTTGAACGTGATTTGGATTTGACAAAAGCAATTAAGGAAGACTTAAAGGACATTATGATGGATTACATGATGCCATCTAAATTTATCTATCGAGAAGATTTACCTTTGACACCAAATGGAAAAATTGATATCAAAGGTCTTATGAGCGAGGTAAACAAGTGATACAGGCATTTTTAGAAAAACTTCCTCACTTGGATGTTTATGGGAATCCACAATATTTCTTCTACCTTATCTTAGCTGTTCTACCAATTTACATCGGCTTATTCTTTAAGAAGCGTTTTGCCTTATATGAGATTATTTTTAGTCTAAGTTTTATTGTAATGATGTTGACTGGTAGTACTTTTAATCAATTGAAGTCACTATTGGCATACGTTGTCGGACAATCTCTGCTAGTTTTTATCTATAAAGCTTACCGGAAACGATTTAATCATACTTTGGTCTTTTATGTAACGGTTTGTTTATCTATTTTTCCGCTATTTTTGGTAAAATTAATTCCAGCTATATCTGAGGATGGGCATCAGTCACTTTTTGGGTTTCTAGGAATTTCTTACCTTACTTTTAGAGCTGTTGCTATGATTATTGAAATGAGAGACGGTGTCTTGAAAGAATTTACTTTATGGGAATTCTTAAGATTTTTACTCTTCTTTCCAACTTTCTCAAGTGGACCAATTGATCGTTTTAAACGATTCAATGAGGATTACATTAATATCCCAGATCGAAATGAACTCCTAGATATGTTAGGTCAAGCGATTCATTATTTGATGTTAGGTTTTCTCTATAAGTTTATTTTAGCCTATATTTTTGGAAGTCTGATTATGCCTCCTCTAAAAGAATTAGCACTAGAACAGGGTGGTGTGTTTAATTGGCCAACACTTGGGGTTATGTATGCCTTTGGTTTTGATTTGTTCTTTGATTTTGCAGGTTACACAATGTTTGCGTTGGCTATTTCTAACCTAATGGGGATTAAGTCTCCGATTAACTTTGACAAACCTTTCAAATCACGCGACCTAAAAGAATTTTGGAATAGATGGCATATGAGCCTTTCTTTCTGGTTTAGAGACTTTGTTTTCATGAGGCTTGTTAAGCTTTTAGTTAAAAATAAAGTTTTTAAAAACCGTAATGTTACTTCAAGTGTAGCTTATATTATCAATATGCTTCTTATGGGATTCTGGCATGGGTTAACTTGGTACTATATAGCCTATGGTCTCTTTCATGGGATTGGCCTAGTTATTAATGACGCTTGGGTACGTAAGAAGAAAAATATTAATAAAGAAAGAAGATTGGCTAAAAAACCACTTTTACCAGAAAACAAATGGACTTATGCTTTGGGTGTCTTCATCACCTTTAATGTAGTTATGTTTTCTTTCTTGATTTTTTCAGGATTTTTAGATCTTTTGTGGTTCCCACAACCGCATAACAAATAATAAGGAGTATTATAATGGATATTAAATCAGAAGTATTAGCAATTATTGATGACCTATTTATGGAGGATGTTTCTTCTATGATGGATGAAGACTTATTTGACGCAGGAGTTCTAGACAGCATGGGTACTGTTGAACTAATTGTTGAGTTGGAAAGCCACTTTAATATTGATATTCCGATTGCGGAATTTGGTCGTAATGACTGGAACACAGCTAATAAAATTGTTGCTGGAGTAACGGAGCTCTGCAATGCTTAAACGTCTAGGTAAAGTATTTGGACCTCTAGTTTGTGCTTTACTATTGTTGGTAGGATTATATCTTGTTTTTCCTGTTTCTCAGCCTCATCATTTAGGTAAGGAAAAAAACAGTGCAGTAGCGTTGACAAAGGCAGGTTTTAAAAGCAGAGTTCAAAAAGTTAGAGCTTTCAGTGATCCTAAAGCCAATTTTGTCCCTTTCTTTGGTTCAAGTGAGTGGTTAAGATTTGATGCAATGCATCCATCAGTTTTAGCAGAGGCTTACAAAAGGCCTTATATCCCATATCTTTTAGGTCAAAAAGGGGCGGCTTCTCTGACACAATACTATGGCATTCAACAGATTAAAGGACAAATCAAAAATAAAAAAGCTATCTATGTTATTTCTCCGCAATGGTTTGTTCGCAAGGGAGCCAACAAAGGTGCTTTTCAAAACTATTTCAGCAACGATCAAACCATTCGATTTTTGCAAAATCAAACAGGGACAACCTACGATAGGTATGCTGCTCGTCGATTGTTAAAATTATATCCTGAAGCTTCTATGTCAGATTTGATAGAAAAAGTTGCAGATGGCCAAAAACTATCAAATAAAGACAAACAAAGACTAAAGTTTAATGATTGGGTATTTGAGAAGACAGATGCTATTTTTAGCTATCTACCACTAGGAAAAACTTATAATCAGGTAATAATGCCTCATGTTGGTAAATTACCGAAAGCATTCTCATATAATCATTTATCGCGTATTGCATCACAAGATGCTAAAGTAGCAACGAGATCAAATCAATTTGGTATTGATGATCGCTTTTACCAAACAAGAATTAAAAAGCACTTAAAAAAATTGAAAGGGTCACAACGACATTTCAATTATACTAAGTCACCAGAATTTAATGATTTACAGTTGGTTCTTAATGAATTCTCAAAACAAAATACAGATGTCCTTTTTGTCATACCACCAGTAAATAAAAAGTGGACAGACTACACAGGGCTTGATCAAAAAATGTATCAAAAATCTGTAGAAAAAATAAAACACCAACTTCAAAGTCAAGGTTTCAATCATATCTCTGACCTTTCTCGAGATGGAGGTAAGCCATACTTTATGCAAGATACAATCCATTTAGGTTGGAATGGTTGGTTAGAGCTAGATAAGCATATCAATCCATTTTTAACAGAGGAAAACAGCAAGCCAAATTATCACATTAATAATAAATTTTTGAAGAGATCTTGGGCAAAATATACAGGACGTCCAAGTGATTACAAGTAAATAGTAGAGTCAGATGATTTATAGCATTAGAGCTATTAATCATCTTTTTTAATATCTTTGTATTTGGTAATCCTAAGATAACTAATCCATGTTTTATAGTTTTTCGTTTATAATGAGAATAAATTTATGATAAACTAGATATCAAATGAGTGTTATATGATAAAAGGAGGAGAGATGAAGTCAATAAAATTACTTAGTTTTATTGTAATAATCCTTTTAGGGCTTGGTTTCACTGTAGGAGGTTTAAAAGTGACTGAAAACAATAAACAACAAGAATTATGGGAAATAGCTAATAGCAAAGACGCTAAAAATGCTTATCAAAAGTGGATTTATGCAGAAGATAAAGACGCTTTCAAAGAGAATGCTGTTATTAAGTCGTATGATATTGACAAAGAAAGTATCAAAAAAAATCCTATGGGAGGGATTTCGGTAAGGTTAATCATTAATAAAGATCCTAACTTATATATTACTTGTAATTTGGATAAGGATAATCAAGGGCGTTTGGTCAGTCAAAGTAGCCATCAATCTCCCCAGTTAACTCATTTATTGGAAAGTAGAGGTCATTAATGGAAAAAGTCTTGACTGATTTAGATAGGGTAAATATAGCGAAGCAAGAGTATGAATTAGGTAGCCAACTTGATACACTAGTCAAAATAATGAGCCAAGATAAGGTACTTCCCATCGGTAAAGTTGCTCACGTTCAAGATGGAGGCAAAGAAACTGGGGAACAAATTTATACCATCACTCCAAATGGAACTTTAGACAAGCCAGAGGATGTTAAGGAAGTTACGGTTTTATTTAAGGGGTCAACAGCACCGTTTGGAGGAGATGATTGGAAAACAGACTGGTTTAAAAATGATATTCCAATAGCTAGTAAACTATTATTAAAGAAATTTGGTTCACAAAGTGTATCTCATAAACAAGGTACAAAGCAGTTAGAACAATCAGCTCATCTGCTAAAAGAAGTTATGAATAAATATCCTAATGCAAAAATTTCGGTCTACGGACACTCGTTAGGGTCAATGAATGCACAGTATGCTATTGCAGAATTGGATGATAATCAAATTTACCGAGTTCAAGGAGCTTGGATATATAACGGTCCAAACCTTTATAGTATTTTGACAGATAAACAAAAAGAACAGGTTGATAAAATAAAAGGGGTAGTCAATAATTACGTTGATTCCAAGGATAAAATTGGAATAGGTTATCCTAAAGAAGGAAGCGATAATGCTGTCGGAATTGTTAAAATAGTTGACAGTAAAGCTGTTTCAGGAGGTAGCTGGGTTGCTAATTTTACCAATCAGCACATTTGGGGAGGCTACCAGTACAATCAAGATGGTTCTTTAAAATTAGCAGAAGATAAATTTGCTTACAAAGAAAACTATTCAGTAGTTCATACGAATGTGAATCAAAGAATGCATGCTATTAAAGCGAAACTTAGTAGCTTTAAAAGTACGGGAAAAGAAGTTAGTAAGAATCAAGCTATTTTCCTAGATAGTCAACAAGCAAAAGTGATTTCTAGTGGTTTGGTAACGATATCAAAAGAAGCAGTTGAAGAAGTTAAAAAAGTTGAGCAAAAAGCAGTTGCTAAAGCAGAAGAGCTTTATCAATCTTTAAAAGTAGCTCCTACAGGAGTTACTGAACTAAGTCCTCAAGAATTGGAAGAAGCGTATGCTCAGTCAGGTGTTAGCTATGCGAGCATTGTCGGAGAAGCTCAAACCTTTTTCTCAAATAAAATTCAAGCGGCAGAAAGCATTTCTCACGCTTACGTTGAATTAGAAAACCAAATTAATAAAGGGGTTGAAGCTATGTTGCAACAAGATAGTAACTTGTCAGGGGAGTTTAAACAATGGCACTGATTGATATCATTGAAAAACAATTAGCTGATACTCAGAGAAAAATATCAGATTTAGATGATGCCTATCACCATAGTTGTTGCCAGTTTGAAGAAAAATTAGACGATCTCTCAGTAAGAAAAAATAAGATTACTAATATGCTTCAAGAAACTTACGACGCTGTTGAATATGATTTGAGATATAGTAATGATAGCTCAGATATGATGACGCTCAATCGTATTTTAGATTCTTATCATGACGACTTAGAGCAAGCTTACCATAAAGAGTACTATGCCTTGTCCGCTCAAGAAGAAGAATATAGAGCTAACTATATTCGGCAACGTTCAGAACATGAACTAACCTTTGAAGAGTTGCAAAGGGAAAAGAAAAGAGAATTAATGAAGTAGGAGAAATTATTGAGTTTAATGTGGGATGTCCTGACTGGTAAGGAGTCAGTAAGGACTTTAAAAAAACAATTGGATAAAGAACTGATACATAGCGTGTACGCGCCACGCAAGAGATCTAAGTTTCACGATATTATTACGTCGCATCATAAAGAAATAGACGAAGTAGCCATCAACACAAAGACAGCTATTCATAAAGTTGCTAATCAATTGGACGAGGCAATAAAAGGAGAATTTCGTTCAAAGGTTGAGGAGTCTATTGAAAGCAATCAGCAAAAATATAATCATTTATAGTCTAGTTTCTCTACCATTAGCTAGACACTTGTAGAGGATTTTTACAGCAAGTATTCAAAAGTCAGAGCAAAAATGTTTTGACTTTTTTGATTTACTCTTTCTGATCAGAATGCTTCAGTCTTATGTTATAATAATAAAGATTAATGCTTGTAGCTACGATAAGCAAAGAAAGAACAATGATATGATAAAAATATTTGATACCCATACCCACCTTAACGTGGAAAATTTTGAAGGAAAGATAGACGAGGAAATTAATTTAGCTAGCGAACTCGGTGTTACAAAAATGAATGTTGTCGGCTTTGACCAAGATACCATTTCAAAATCTTTGGAATTATCTTCCCAATATGCACAGGTATATAGCACAATAGGATGGCATCCAACTGAAGCTGGTTCTTATGATGATAATATTGAGTCAATGATTATCAGCCATTTAGAAAATCCCAAGGTTATTGCACTTGGTGAAATTGGTCTGGATTATTATTGGATGGAGGATCCCAAAGATATTCAGATCGAGGTGTTTAAGCGTCAAATTGAACTTTCAAAAGAGTATAACCTTCCTTTTGTCGTTCATACACGTGATGCGTTAGAAGACACTTATGAAGTCATTAAGGAATCTGGAGTTGGGCCTTTTGGTGGTATAATGCACTCTTTTTCTGGTTCTTTGGAAATGGCTCAGAAATTTATTGATTTAGGGATGATGATTTCCTTTTCTGGTGTTGTGACCTTTAAGAAGGCATTAGATGTACAAGAAGCTGCACGAGAGTTGCCATTAGATAAGATATTAGTGGAAACAGATGCTCCTTATTTGGCTCCTGTACCTAAAAGAGGTCGAGAAAACAAAACTGCTTATACGAGATATGTCGTTGAAAAAATAGCAGAGCTACGAGGCATAACTGTGGAAGAGGTAGCGGAGGCTACATACCAAAATGCAGTAAGGATATTTAGACTTGATGAAAAAAATTGATATTCAAGAAGTGATTGTTGTCGAAGGGAAAGATGATACTGCTAATCTGCGACGCTTTTACAATGTTGATACCTATGAAACTAGAGGTTCAGCAATTGATGAAGATGATTTAGAGCGTATCGAACGTTTGCACAATTTGCGGGGAGTTATCATCTTTACCGACCCAGATTACAATGGCGAACGTATCCGTAAAATCATCATGAAGGCCATTCCGACAGTCCGCCATGCCTTCCTCAATCGAGACGAGGCAAAGCCAGTTTCAAAGACCAAGGGACGATCTCTGGGTGTCGAGCATGCCAGCTTTGAGGATTTGCAGAAGGCACTCTCAAAAGTGACTCAGCATTTCGATGATGAAGATCATTTCGACATCACCCAAGCCGACCTCATTCGCTGGGGGTTCATTACCGCTAGTGATAGCCGCAAACGTCGTGAGTATCTGGGTAGCCAACTTCGCATCGGCTACTCAAATGGTAAACAACTCCTCAAACGCCTCAGACTCTTCGGAGTGACCAAGGCAGAAGTTGAAGAGTGTATGGAGAAATACGAGGGATAAAATATGTGTCTTATTTGTCAACGTATTGAAATGATTGAACGAAATGAGAATCCTTATTTTGTGAAAGAATATGAAACGGGTTATCTTGTTCTGGGAGACCATCAATATTTTCAAGATTATTGCCTTTTTCTCTCTAAAAAACACGTAACAGAGTTACATGAATTGCCTAGAGATTGGCGAAATCAGTATCTTTCCGAAATGGCAGATGCTTCTGAAATAGTTGCTAAGGCTTTTAGAGCAGATAAGATGAATATTGAGAGTTTGGGAAATGGAGACGCTCATCTACATTTTCATCTTTTTCCAAGAAAAACAGGTGATTTAAGGAACTATGGGCATAATGGAAAAGGTCCAGTTTGGTGGTATCCTTTTGAGAAGATGTATGCAGATAGTGTCAGAGCAACTGGTGCAGAAATAGAAAAATTAAAAGAGAAATTGTTAGATGTCTTAGGATAGACTTGAGACAATAAGGAAAGAAACAAATGAGAATCGCAGATAAAACCGTTACCCGCGCTATTTTGGAGCGTCATGGGTTTACATTTAAGAAATCATTCGGTCAGAACTTTTTGACTGATACTAATATTTTACAGAAGATTGTTGACACGGCAGAGATTGACAAGGGTGTCAACGTGATTGAGATTGGTCCTGGTATCGGGGCTTTGACAGAGTTTTTGGCTGAGAATGCAGCTGAGGTGATGGCTTTTGAGATTGATGATCGTCTCATTCCTATCCTTGCTGATACGCTTGCGCGTTTTGACAATGTCCAAGTGGTCAATCAGGACATCCTCAAGGCTGATTTGCAGACCCAGATTCAGGCTTTCAAGAATCCTGACCTGCCTATCAAGGTAGTAGCAAACTTACCTTACTACATCACAACACCAATCCTCATGCACTTGATTGAGGGCAAGATTCCTTTTGCGGAGTTTGTAGTCATGATGCAAAGAGAAGTGGCAGATCGTATTTCAGCTATGCCAAATACTAAAGCATACGGTTCTTTGTCAATCGCAGTGCAGTATTATATGACTGCCAAAGTATCATTTATCGTTCCGAGAACTGTTTTTGTTCCTGCTCCAAATGTAGATTCAGCTATTTTGAAAATGGTCCGTAGAGATCAACCAGTAGTGAGTGTTCAAGATGAGGATTTCTTTTTCAGAGTGTCAAAAGTAGCCTTCGTACATCGTCGTAAAACACTTTGGAATAATCTAACGAGTCATTTTGGAAAATCAGAAGATACTAAAGCAAAATTGGAAAAAGCATTAGAAATAGCAAAAATTAAGCCATCTATTCGCGGAGAAGCCTTATCTATCCCTGATTTTGCAAGTTTAGCAGATGCCTTGAAAGAGGTTGGGATATAAACTATGTTGGTTGACAAGAAGTGGCGTTTTGAAGATAGTGCAAGTTATTTCGCTTGTCCTAAATGTCAAAATCCCTTGATAAAAGAAAGTAACAGCCTCAAATGCTCTGATAATCATTGTTTTGATTTATCCAAATTTGGATATGTTAATCTTCTTGGAGGAAAGAAGATAGATGAACATTATGATAAAAAATCATTTGAAAATCGGCAGCTTGTCTTAGAAAACGGGTATTATAATCATATTTTAGAAGCTATTTCAAAGGTTTTGGAAAATAATTCTCAGTTTCATTCGGTTTTAGATATTGGTTGTGGAGAGGGCTTTTATTCTCGTCAATTAGTTAACAAGTATGAGAAGACTTTCTTGGCTTTTGATATTTCTAAAGATTCGATTCAATTAGCTGCTAAAAGTGATCAATCTAGGCTTGTGAAATGGTTTGTTTCTGATTTAGCTAACCTTCCTATTCAAGACTCATCAATTGATATCATTTTAGACATTTTTTCTCCTGCAAATTATAAAGAATTTAGGCGGGTACTGAGTGATGATGGTATCCTTGTAAAGGTTGTTCCTGTAGCTGAACATGTCCAAGAATTGCGAGAAAAAGCTAGTCAATACTTGAAACAGAAAGATTACTCTAATCAAAAAATTCTAGATTACTTTAGAGAAAATTTTGAAATTATTTCTGAGCAGAAAGTTGTTCAAAGTTATAACTGTTCTCAACAAGAACGTCAAGCTTTTATTGATATGACACCGTTGTTATTCAGCGTAGATAAAACGACTATTGATTGGGCGAGTATATCAGAAATTACAGTAGGTGCCTTAATAGTAATTGGAAAAAAGCGCAGTGTATCTAAATAAGATCACTGCTTTTATGTTGGGAATTCATAAAATTGAGGTTATTTGAGAGAAATCGAACACCTGCAAATAGTTTCTATTTAGCTTATCTCTGAGAGTAGAGCTTATTTCTCATTTTATGATATAATAGTGGTATTCTAAACAATTAAGGAGAACAATTGCAAGGTAGAATTGTCAAGTCGCTAGCAGGTTTTTATTATGTGGAATCTGACGGTGTTGTTTATCAGACACGTGCGCGTGGAAATTTTAGAAAAAAAGGTCAAATTCCCTACGTTGGGGATTGGGTGGAATTTTCTTCGCAAGATCAATCAGAAGGATATATTCTATCAATTGAAGAGCGTAAAAATAGCCTCGTACGACCACCTATTGTTAATATTGACCAAGCTGTCGTTATCATGTCTGCTAAAGAACCTGATTTTAACGCTAACTTATTAGACCGGTTCTTAGTACTTCTAGAATATAAGATGATTCAGCCTATCATTTATATTTCCAAGTTGGATTTGTTAGACGATTTGGTTGTTATTGATGATATTCGCGAACATTATCAGAATATAGGCTACGTTTTCTGTTATTCTCAAGAGGAACTCTTGCCTCTGTTAGCAGATAAAGTGACTGTTTTTATGGGGCAGACAGGTGTCGGAAAATCAACGCTTCTCAACAAAATTGCTCCTGAGTTGAAACTTGAAACTGGTGAAATTTCGGATAGTTTAGGCCGTGGCCGACACACCACAAGAGCAGTTAGTTTCTATAATGTTCATAAAGGAAAAATTGCAGACACTCCTGGTTTTTCTTCTTTGGACTATGAAGTGGACAATGCAGAGGACTTAAACGAATCCTTTCCAGAGCTCCGTAGACTTAGTCATTTTTGTAAATTCCGCTCGTGTACGCATACACATGAGCCTAAATGTGCTGTAAAAGAAGCCTTGACTCAAGGTCAGTTATGGCAAGTCCGCTATGATAACTACCTCCAATTTTTAAGTGAAATTGAGAACCGTCGTGAAACATATAAGAAAGTTATTAAAAGAAAGTAGGTTTCTATGTCAACCAATAAAATTGCCCCATCGATATTAGCAGCAGACTATGCTAATTTTGCTAACGAATTGAAACGTATTGAAGAGACAACAGCAGAATACGTTCATATTGATATCATGGATGGTCAATTTGTCCCTAATATTAGTTTTGGTGCGGATGTTGTATCCAGCATGCGTAAACACAGTAAACTTGTTTTTGATTGTCATCTGATGGTTGTTGATCCAGAACGTTATATTGAGGATTTTGCTCAAGCTGGTGCTGATATCATGACCATTCATGTTGAAGCAACGAAACACATACATGGTGCGCTTCAAAAGATAAAAGAGGCAGGAATGAAAGCAGGTGTGGTTATTAACCCAGGAACACCCGTAGAATCTCTTATTCCTATCTTAGATTTGGTTGACCAGATTTTAATTATGACTGTTAATCCTGGATTTGGTGGACAAGCCTTTATTCCAGAAATGATGTCAAAAGTAAAGACAGTTGCAGCATGGCGCAAAGAGTACGGTCATCATTATGATATTGAAGTTGATGGCGGTATAGATAATACTACAATTAAGGCAGCAGCAGAGGCTGGTGCAAATGTCTTTGTTGCAGGCTCTTATCTCTTTAAAGCAAGTGATTTACCTGCACAAGTAGAAACCTTAAGGGTGGCGCTCGATGACTAAAATTGCTTTATTTGCTGGCGGTGACTTAACTTATTTTGAATATGATTTTGACTATTTTGTCGGAATTGACCGTGGAAGCCTATTTTTATTAAAAAATGGGCTTTCTTTGGACATGGCAGTGGGTGATTTTGATTCTATAACAGAAGATGAACTGCTTTATATCAAACACTATTGTAGCAATATCGTTTCTGCTAGTGCAGAAAAAAATGATACAGATACAGAATTAGCTTTAAAAACTATTTTCAAAGAATTTCCAGAAGCTCAGGTGACCGTATTTGGAGCATTTGGTGGCAGGATTGACCATATGATGTCTAATATCTTTTTACCAAGTGACACAGATCTAGAACCATTTATGTCACAAATCAGACTCAAAGATGAACAAAACATAGTGACTTACCTACCATCCGGGAAAAATCAAGTCTCAAGGATTGAAGGGATGTCCTATGTCTCGTTCATGCCTGAGAGTGAGTCTACTTTGCAGATTTCTGGGGCTAAATATGAATTGAACAAAAGTAATTATTTTAAGAAAAAAATGTATTCCAGTAATGAATTTATGACTTCGCCAATTGAAGTAGAGCTCAAAGATGGTTACTTAATCATTATTTATAGTAAGGATAGAGGTTAATATGCTTGTCATCATTTTGATCATTGTACTAGCTAGTCTGACAGTGACGATAATTTCTTACCAAAAAATGACGGAATTAACAAAGTCCGTTGAAAAACAACTTGAAGATAATGCTGATAATCTATCAGACCAACTGACATATCAGATAGAAGCGGCGCAAAAAGATCAAATTCTAACGTTGACTAATCAGCTAAACCGTATGCAACAGGAAATTTATCAGTTGCTTACCGATATGCGTACAGAATTAAATCAGCATTTAACGGAGAGTCGAGATCGATCAGACAAACGCTTGGAATTGATTAACTCCAATTTATCTCAGTCAGTTCAGAAAATGCAAGATTCCAATGAAAAACGCTTGGATCAAATGCGCCAAACTGTTGAGGAAAAGCTAGAAAAAACGCTACAAACGCGTTTGCAAACTTCTTTTGAAACTGTATCGCGTCAACTAGAGAGTGTCAATCAAGGTCTTGGGGAGATGAAAACTGTTGCCCAAGATGTTGGTACGCTGAACAAAGTCTTGTCAAATACTAAGACAAGGGGAATATTAGGGGAGTTACAACTCGGCCAAATTATAGAAGATATTATGACAGTTAGTCAATATGAGAGAGAATTTCCTACGGTGTCTGGCTCTTCTGAGCGTGTTGAATATGCTATTAAATTACCTGGAAATGGTCAGGGAGATTATATCTATTTGCCTATTGACTCTAAGTTTCCTCTAGAAGATTATTACCGATTGGAAGATGCTTATGAATTGGGTGACAAGGTTCAAATAGAACTCTATCGTAAATCTTTACTGGCAAGTATTCGTAAATTTGCAAAAGATATAAACAATAAGTACTTAAATCCTCCTGAAACGACAAATTTTGGTATCATGTTCTTACCAACTGAAGGGCTCTATTCTGAAGTGGTAAGAAATGCAACATTCTTTGATAGTCTAAGACGTGACGAAAATATTGTAGTAGCTGGACCGTCAACCTTATCTGCTTTACTAAATTCATTATCTGTTGGCTTTAAAACCTTAAATATTCAAAAGAATGCTAATGATATTAGTAAAATTTTAGGGAATGTCAAGGTTGAATTTGGAAAATTTGGTGGCATGTTATCAAAAGCTCAAAAACAATTAAATACAGCAAGTAAAAGTATTGATAATTTACTCACAACGCGGACAAACGCTATTATCAGAGCCTTAAATACAGTTGAAGAACATCAAGATCAAGCAACCACTAGCTTGTTAAACCTTCCTATAACAGAAGAAGAGGAAATTAATGAAAATTAACCAAATGAAAAAAGACGAGCTTTTTGAGGGGTTTTACCTTATAAAGAAAGCAGAAGTTCGTAAAACGCGTGCAGGTAAAGACTTTATTGCCTTTACCTTTCAAGATGATACTGGCGAAATTTCAGGAAATATGTGGGATGCACAAACCTATAATGTAGAAGAGTTTGTAGCCGGTAAAATTGTTCATATGAAAGGGCGTCGTGAAGTTTATAATGGAACTCCCCAAGTCAACCAAATTACATTAAGAAACATCAAAGATGGTGAACCTAATGATCCTAGAGATTTTAAAGAAAAACCTCCAATCAATGTTGACAACGTGAGAGAGTACATGGAACAAATGCTCTTTAAAATTGAAAATGCAACCTGGCAGCGTGTGGTAAGAGCACTTTATCGTAAATACAATAAGGAATTTTTTACCTATCCAGCCGCCAAAACAAACCACCACGCCTTTGAATCAGGATTGGCATATCACACGGCAACGATGGTTCGTTTGGCAGATAGTATTGGAGATATCTATCCAGAACTTAATAAAAGTTTGATGTTTGCTGGTATTATGCTACATGATTTAGCCAAGGTCATTGAGTTATCGGGTCCTGATAATACAGAATATACTATTCGAGGTAACCTTATCGGTCATATTTCACTTATTGATGAGGAATTAACAAAAATACTAGCAGAGCTTAATATTGATGATACAAAAGAAGAGGTTACAGTGTTACGCCATGTTATTCTGAGTCACCATGGACAATTAGAATATGGAAGCCCGGTTCGTCCTAGAATCATGGAGGCAGAAATTATCCATATGATCGATAACATTGATGCAAATATGATGATGATGACAACAGCTTTAAATCGTGTCAACGAAGGTGAAATGACAAATCGCATTTTTGCCATGGATAACCGTTCTTTTTATAAACTGAACATTAAATAATTTAGGTAGAATAATTAAGACCTAAAATAAAATGTTCGTTTTTAGCATTTGTTATGTTATACTATATGTAAAGAATGCTATGAATAAGGAGAAAATATGAAATTAAGACGTAGCGAACGCATGGTTGTTATTTCAAATTACCTAATAAATAATCCCTATACATTAACTAGTTTAAATACATTTGCTAGTAAATACGGTGCCGCGAAATCTTCGATTTCAGAAGATATTGCTATTATCAAAAAAGCTTTTGAACAAGCTCAAATCGGAGATATTAAAACTGTGACTGGTGCAAGTGGAGGTGTTATCTTTACACCAACTATTGCTGAAGCAGAAGCGAAAGAAATCGTTGAAGAATTAAGACAGCGTTTATCTGAAAACGATCGTATTCTTCCGGGAGGTTACATTTATCTTTCAGATCTACTCAGTACACCAAAAATGTTACAAAGTATTGGTCGCATTGTAGCGAACGCTTACAGAGGTCAAAAAATTGATGCTGTCATGACGGTTGCAACAAAAGGTGTTCCTTTAGCAAACGCAGTAGCAAATGTTTTAGATGTTCCTTTTGTTATTGTGAGACGTGATTTGAAGATTACGGAAGGTTCTACTGTGTCAGTAAACTACGCTAGTGGTTCAAGTGGCCGTATTGAAAAAATGTTTCTTTCTAAGCGTAGCTTAAAACCTAACAGTCGAGTTTTAATAGTTGATGATTTCTTGAAAGGTGGAGGTACTGTTTCGGGGATGATTAGTTTACTCTCAGAATTCGATAGCACATTAGTAGGTGTCGCTGTATTTGCAGAAAATGCTCAGGAACAACGTGAGAAGATGGCCTATAAATCTCTTCTGAGAGTATCTGAAATTGATGTAAAAAATAATAGAGTCTCTGTAGAAGCGGGGAATATATTTGATTAAAGAGTCAAGGTGACATCCTTGATTCTTTTTGCTTGTAAAAGTAATAAAAGCTTGACACATCATGTGTAAAATGATACTATGATAAACGGTACTTTTACTTTTGGTCTCTCAAAAGTGTACAGAGACGTGCTGACAATTGTTGCAAAAGTACACGCAGATATAGGCTGTCACCAATTGCTATATCAACCAAAAATAAAAAACTTACAGGAGAAATGTAGATGCCTACAATTAACCAGTTGGTACGTAAACCACGTAAATCTAAAGTTGAAAAATCAGATTCACCTGCTTTGAATATTGGTTACAACAGTCACAGAAAAGTTCACACTAAATTATCTGCACCACAAAAACGTGGTGTTGCAACTCGTGTTGGAACTATGACACCTAAAAAACCTAACTCTGCCCTTCGTAAATTTGCTCGTGTACGTTTGAGCAACCTTATTGAAGTTACTGCTTACATTCCAGGTATCGGACACAACTTGCAAGAACACAGTGTTGTGCTTATCCGTGGTGGACGTGTAAAAGACCTTCCAGGGGTACGTTACCATATCGTTCGTGGTGCACTTGATACTGCAGGTGTAGCTGATCGTAAACAAGGCCGTTCTAAATACGGTGCTAAACGTCCTAAAGGGTAATTAGAAGGGGGATAAGAGAAAATGAGTCGTAAAAATCAAGCGCCTAAACGCGAAGTATTACCAGATCCATTGTATAACTCAAAAATCGTTACACGTCTTATCAACCGTGTAATGCTTGATGGTAAACGTGGTACTGCTGCAACTATCGTATATGATGCTTTTGAAGCAATTAAAGAAGCTACTGGAACAGATGCTCTTGAAGTATTCGAAACAGCTATGGAAAACATCATGCCTGTACTTGAGGTACGCGCACGCCGTGTTGGTGGATCAAACTACCAAGTTCCTGTCGAAGTTCGTCCAGAACGTCGTACAACTTTAGGACTTCGTTGGTTGGTTAACGCATCACGTGCTCGTGGTGAACACACTATGAAAGATCGTCTTGCAAAAGAAATCATGGATGCTGCAAACAACACAGGAGCATCAGTTAAGAAACGTGAAGATACTCACAAAATGGCTGAAGCTAACCGTGCCTTTGCACACTTCCGTTGGTAAGATTACTCTCTTTTTGAGACTTATCATAGCTACTAAACAAATTGTTTGGTAGATAGCAATGTTAGCAATTAGAACGGGTAGGTCCTGCCTATCCGTTTTTTATAAATAGTGTTATAATAAAGAAGTAAATAATTTAAAATATAGGAGAAACCAAATGGCTCGCGAATTTTCACTTGAAAAAACTCGTAATATCGGTATCATGGCTCACGTCGATGCTGGTAAAACAACAACAACTGAGCGTATTCTTTACTATACTGGTAAAATCCACAAAATCGGTGAAACACACGAAGGTGCTTCACAAATGGACTGGATGGAACAAGAACAAGAACGTGGTATCACAATTACATCAGCTGCAACAACAGCACAATGGGATGGTCACCGTGTTAACATCATCGATACACCAGGACACATGGACTTCACAATTGAAGTTCAACGTTCACTTCGCGTACTTGATGGTGCGGTAACAGTTCTTGATGCTCAATCAGGTGTAGAACCTCAAACTGAAACAGTTTGGCGTCAAGCAACAGAATACGGAGTTCCACGTATCGTTTTTGCTAATAAAATGGATAAAATCGGTGCTGACTTCCTCTATTCAGTACAATCACTTCATGACCGTCTTCAAGCGAATGCACACCCAATTCAATTGCCAATTGGTTCAGAAGACGATTTCCGTGGTATTATTGACTTAATCAAAATGAAAGCTGAAATCTATACTAATGACCTTGGTACAGATATCCTTGAAGAAGATATTCCAGCAGAGTATGTTGATCAAGCAAATGAATACCGTGAAAAATTAGTAGAAGCAGTTGCTGATACTGATGAAGATTTGATGATGAAATACCTTGAAGGTGAAGAAATCACTAACGAAGAGTTGATGGCTGCTATTCGTAGAGCAACTATCAATGTTGAATTCTACCCTGTATTGTGTGGTTCAGCCTTCAAGAATAAAGGTGTTCAATTGATGCTTGATGCTGTTATTGATTACCTTCCAAGCCCACTTGATATTCCTGCAATCAAAGGTATTAACCCTGATACTGACGAAGAAGAAACACGTCCTGCTTCAGATGAAGAGCCATTTGCAGCGCTTGCCTTCAAGATCATGACAGATCCTTTCGTGGGTCGCTTAACATTCTTCCGTGTGTACTCAGGTGTTCTTAACTCAGGTTCATACGTGTTGAATACATCTAAAGGTAAACGTGAACGTATCGGACGTATCTTACAAATGCACGCAAATAGTCGTCAAGAAATTGAAACTGTTTATGCTGGGGATATCGCAGCAGCTGTTGGTTTGAAAGATACAACTACAGGTGATTCATTGACTGATGAAAAATCAAAAGTTATTCTTGAATCAATTGAAGTTCCAGAACCAGTTATCCAATTGATGGTTGAGCCAAAATCTAAAGCTGACCAAGATAAAATGGGTATTGCCCTTCAAAAACTTGCTGAAGAAGACCCAACGTTCCGCGTTGAAACTAACGTTGAAACTGGTGAAACAGTTATCTCAGGAATGGGTGAACTTCACCTTGATGTCCTTGTTGACCGTATGAAACGTGAATTCAAAGTTGAAGCAAACGTTGGTGCACCTCAAGTATCATACCGCGAAACATTCCGCGCTTCTACACAAGCACGTGGATTCTTCAAACGCCAATCTGGTGGTAAAGGTCAATTTGGTGATGTTTGGATTGAATTTACACCAAACGAAGAAGGTAAAGGATTCGAATTCGAAAATGCTATCGTCGGTGGTGTGGTTCCTCGTGAATTTATTCCAGCCGTTGAAAAAGGACTTGTAGAATCTATGGCAAACGGTGTTCTTGCTGGATATCCAATGGTTGACGTAAAAGCTAAACTTTACGATGGTTCATATCATGATGTTGACTCATCTGAGACAGCCTTCAAGATTGCTGCATCACTTGCACTTAAAGAAGCTGCTAAATCAGCGCAACCAGCTATCCTTGAGCCAATGATGCTTGTTACAATTACAGCTCCAGAAGACAATCTTGGTGACGTTATGGGTCACGTGACTGCACGTCGCGGTCGTGTTGATGGTATGGAAGCACGTGGTAACACACAAGTTGTTCGTGCCTTTGTTCCACTTGCTGAAATGTTTGGTTATGCAACAGTTCTTCGTTCTGCAACACAAGGACGTGGTACATTCATGATGGTATTTGACCACTACGAAGATGTTCCTAAGTCAGTTCAAGAAGAAATCATCAAGAAAAACTCTGGTGAATAATTTCTGAAAACTTATGAAAGGTACTCGAAAGAGTATCTTTTTTTCTTTTTGAAAGTGGTAAATTCATTGCAATTTTTCTCGAAAAAAGATATAATAATTGTGTTGAAAGATTTTTGCACATATGTACAAGTTAATCTTTTCACATTGGTTAGGGGGATCCCTAAAATAAAATATTTGAGATTTTCATAAGGAGGAAATCACTAATGGTAGTTAAAGTTGGTATTAACGGTTTCGGTCGTATCGGTCGTCTTGCATTCCGTCGCATCCAAAACGTAGAAGGTGTTGAAGTTACTCGTATCAACGACCTTACAGATCCAAACATGCTTGCACACTTGTTGAAATATGACACAACTCAAGGTCGTTTCGACGGTACTGTTGAAGTTAAAGAAGGTGGATTCGAAGTTAACGGTCAATTTGTTAAAGTTTCTGCTGAACGCGAACCAGCAAACATTGACTGGGCTACTGATGGCGTAGAAATCGTTCTTGAAGCAACTGGTTTCTTTGCATCAAAAGAAAAAGCTGAACAACACATCCATGAAAATGGTGCTAAAAAAGTTGTTATCACAGCTCCTGGTGGAAACGACGTTAAAACAGTTGTTTTCAACACTAACCACGATATCCTTGATGGAACTGAAACAGTTATCTCAGGTGCTTCATGTACTACAAACTGTCTTGCTCCAATGGCTAAAGCTTTACAAGACAACTTTGGTGTTAAACAAGGTTTGATGACTACTATCCACGCATACACTGGTGACCAAATGATCCTTGACGGACCACACCGTGGTGGTGACCTTCGTCGTGCTCGTGCAGGTGCTGCAAACATCGTTCCTAACTCAACTGGTGCTGCAAAAGCTATCGGACTTGTTATCCCAGAATTGAACGGTAAACTTGATGGTGCTGCACAACGTGTTACTGTTCCAACTGGATCAGTAACTGAATTGGTTGCAACTCTTGAAAAAGACGTAACTGTTGAAGAAGTAAATGCAGCTATGAAAGCAGCAGCTAACGATTCATACGGTTATACTGAAGATCCAATCGTATCATCTGATATCGTTGGTATTTCATACGGTTCATTGTTTGATGCTACTCAAACTAAAGTTCAAACTGTTGACGGTAACCAATTGGTTAAAGTTGTTTCATGGTACGATAACGAAATGTCATACACTTCACAACTTGTTCGTACACTTGAATACTTTGCAAAAATTGCAAAATAATTTTTAATTAATATGATGTAAAAGAGGGATTTATCCCTCTTTTATTTTTATAAATAAAAAATAATACGAATGTTTTTTCATTTTATTATAGAAAATTATCAGAAAAGAAATGAAAACTGAATTATATTGGCTATAAGTTAAAATAAGGTTTGATTTTGAAAGTAAGCAGTGGTATGATTTAATTGAAAAAATATAGAGGAGAAGTTTTATGAAGACTACAAAAGTTTTTTCAGTTTTATCGTTATCTGTTGCTGCATTTATGATGACAGCATGTCAGTCAAATCACAGCACTAAAAAAGCTGATATGTCTCCAGATAAGGTGGAGCAAAAGACGAAATTTAAAAATATTTCTCTAAGTTCTAATAAACTGTTGGCTAAGGAAAACACTATGTCTGTCCTTTGGTATCAAAATTCTGCAGAAGCCAAGGCTTTATATTTACAAGGTTATAATGTTGCTAAAATGAAGTTAGATGATTGGTTACAAAAGCCCAGTGAAAAACCATATTCAATTATCTTAGATTTAGATGAAACAGTTTTAGATAATAGCCCATATCAAGCAAAGAATATTAAAGATGGCTCTAGTTTCACGCCAGAGAGTTGGGATAAATGGGTGCAAAAGAAGTCAGCTAAGGCTGTTGCGGGTGCCAAAGCATTTTTGAAGTATGCTAATGAAAAGGGAATAAAAATTTATTATGTCTCAGATCGTACAGATGCTCAAGTTGATGCGACTAAAGAAAATTTAGAGAAGGAAGGTATACCTGTTCAAGGGAAAGACCACTTGCTTTTCCTTAAAAAAGGAATGAAATCTAAAGAGAGTCGCCGTCAGGCAGTTCAAAAAGATACTAATTTAATTATGCTTTTTGGAGATAATTTAGTTGATTTTGCTGATTTTTCTAAATCATCTAGTACAGATAGAGAACAACTACTAACTAAACTTCAAAGTGAGTTTGGTAGTAAATTTATTGTTTTCCCAAATCCTATGTACGGTTCTTGGGAAAGTGCTATTTATCAAGGAAAACATCTGGATGTTCAAAAACAATTGAAAGAACGACAAAAAATGTTGCATTCGTATGATTAATAAGTATACGAATTCTCTTGAAAACAACTAGGAAAATCTATGAAATCTATTTGTGAAAAAGTAATCAATAATTACAACTGTTCACAAAAATATGTTATAATAAATAATATCAAATTATATAAGGAGTTTTACTAATGGCTAAATTGACTGTTAAAGACGTTGATTTGAAAGGTAAAAAAGTCCTCGTTCGTGTTGACTTTAATGTGCCTTTGAAAGACGGCGTTATCACTAACGACAACCGTATCACTGCGGCTCTTCCAACAATCAAGTATATCATCGAACAAGGTGGTCGTGCTATCCTCTTCTCTCACCTTGGACGTGTTAAAGAAGAAGCTGACAAAGAAGGAAAATCACTTGCACCGGTAGCTGCTGATTTAGCTGCTAAACTTGGTCAAGATGTTGTATTCCCAGGTGTTACTCGTGGTGCAAAATTAGAAGAAGCAATCAATGCTTTGGAAGATGGACAAGTTCTTTTGGTTGAAAACACTCGTTTTGAAGATGTTGACGGTAAGAAAGAATCTAAGAATGACGAAGAACTTGGTAAATACTGGGCTTCACTTGGAGATGGAATCTTCGTTAACGATGCATTTGGTACAGCACACCGTGCTCATGCATCAAACGTAGGTATTTCAGCAAACGTTGAAAAAGCTGTAGCTGGTTTCCTTCTTGAAAACGAAATTGCTTACATCCAAGAAGCAGTTGAAACTCCAGAACGCCCATTCGTAGCTATTCTTGGTGGCTCAAAAGTTTCTGATAAGATTGGTGTTATCGAAAACCTTCTTGAAAAAGCTGATAAAGTTCTTATCGGTGGTGGTATGACTTACACATTCTACAAAGCTCAAGGTATCGAAATCGGTAACTCACTTGTAGAAGAAGACAAATTGGATGTTGCTAAAGACCTCCTTGAAAAATCAAACGGTAAATTGATCTTGCCAGTTGACTCAAAAGAAGCAAACGCATTTGCTGGTTATACTGAAGTTCGCGACACTGAAGGTGAAGCAGTTTCAGAAGGGTTCCTTGGTCTTGACATCGGTCCTAAATCAATCGCTAAATTTGATGAAGCACTTACTGGTGCTAAAACAGTTGTATGGAACGGACCTATGGGTGTCTTTGAAAACCCTGACTTCCAAGCTGGTACAATCGGTGTAATGGACGCTATCGTTAAACAACTAGGCGTTAAATCAATCATCGGTGGTGGTGATTCAGCAGCAGCTGCTATCAACCTTGGCCGTGCTGACAAATTCTCATGGATCTCTACTGGTGGTGGAGCAAGCATGGAATTGCTCGAAGGTAAAGTATTACCAGGTTTGGCAGCATTGACTGAAAAATAATAGTCATTATAATTTATATTAAAGGACATGCTGATGCATGTCTTTTTTTAGTTGATAATGTAGAGTTATTGAATTTTCCTTGACTTCACTTATCATTTACTAGTTTTTAGATATAGTGGTATTTGGTTGACACTGCAATTTTCAAAAGTTTATGACGATTTCATATAAATTGGTTTATAAAAGATATACTAGTAATAAATAAAACGTTTACAAAAAGGGTTTTATGGATTGATATGTTAGAATATATAGTGAAGGGATAGGTATGAAAACGTTAAAAAAATTATTATCTAATTACAAATTTGATATTAAAAAGTTTAAATTGGGAATGAGAACATTTAAAACAGGCTTATCGGTCTTTTTAGTTTTATTGGTTTTTCATTTATTTGGTTGGAAAGGGCTTCAAATTGGTGCTCTAACTGCTGTATTTAGTTTAAGAGAAGACTTTGATAAAAGCGTGCACTTTGGTTTTTCTAGAATTATTGGTAATAGTATAGGTGGCTTACTCTCCTTAGTATTTTTTGCATTCAATGAGATATTTCATCAAGCTTTTTGGGTTACATTATTAATTGTTCCTATTTGTACCATGTTATGTATCATGATTAATGTTGCTTGTAACAATAAATCAGGTATTATTGGGGGGACAGCCGCATTACTTATTATAACTTTATCAATCCCAAGCGGAGAGACAATTCTATATGTTTTTGCACGTATTTTTGAAACTTTTTGTGGTGTTTTTATTGCAATGATGGTTAATACAGATATTGAAATACTTCGGAAAAAACTAAAAAATAACAAATTATAGTTTGATGTCATAAAATCTCACATGAGAGTTGACATCAAACTTTTTAAAGTTTATAATGGTTTAATGAAAGGAGGCCATCATGAAAGAAAGAGAACTTAGGCGTACAATGGCTGTATTCCCAATTGGAACTGTTATGAAGTTGACAGATTTGACTGCCAGACAAATTCGCTATTATGAGGATCAAGGGTTAATCACACCTGAACGTACTGAAGGTAACCGCCGCATGTTTTCACTGAATGATATGGACCGCTTACTGGAAATAAAAGACTTCATTAGCGATGGTTTGCATATTTCTGATATTAAAAATGAATACATGCAAAGACAACATAAGTCCAAAGAGAAACAAAAGTCATTATCAGATGCCGAGGTTCGTCGACTTTTACAAGATGAGCTCCGTAATCAAGGGCGTTTTTCAAGTCCTTCACAGCACATTGGAAATATGCATTTGTAAACATGCAGTCAAGCTAGATATTAAGGAGACTATATGACTATCACAGCAGAAGATATTCGTCGCGAAGTTAAGGAAAAAAATGTTACCTTCCTCCGTTTGATGTTCACAGATATCTTAGGAGTAATGAAAAATGTCGAAATTCCGGCTACAGATGAACAATTAGACAAAGTTTTATCAAATAAAGCAATGTTTGATGGATCTTCTATTGAGGGCTTTGTTCGTATCAATGAATCTGATATGTATTTATATCCTGATTTAGATACTTGGATTGTTTTTCCTTGGGGAGATGAAAATGGAGCTGTTGCAGGTCTAATCTGTGATATCTATACAGCAGAAGGAGAACCTTTTGCCGGAGATCCACGTGGAAATCTTAAGCGTAATATGAAACGTATGCAAGAGATGGGCTATAAGTCATTTAACTTAGGACCAGAACCTGAATTTTTCCTATTTAAAATGGATGAAAATGGTAACCCAACACTTGATGTTAATGACAAAGGAGGCTACTTTGACTTAGCTCCAACAGACTTAGCAGATAATACACGTCGTGAAATTGTTAATGTCTTAACACAAATGGGCTTTGAAGTTGAAGCTAGTCATCATGAAGTAGCAGTTGGACAGCATGAGATTGACTTTAAATATGATGATGTTTTAAAAGCCTGTGACAACATTCAATTATTTAAACTGGTTGTTAAAACAATTGCTCGTAAGCATGGTTTATATGCTACTTTTATGGCAAAACCTAAGTTTGGTATCAATGGTTCAGGTATGCATTGTAATATGTCTCTTTTTGATAATGAAGGGAACAATGCTTTCTTTGATCCAGAAGATCCACGTGGAATGCAATTATCAGAGGATGCCTACTACTTTTTAGGTGGGTTAATGGAACACGCTTACAATTACACAGCTATCATTAATCCAACTGTTAATTCTTATAAACGTTTGGTACCAGGATACGAAGCACCAGTTTACATTGCTTGGGCAGGTCGCAATCGTTCGCCACTTATTCGTGTACCTGCATCTCGAGGTATGGGAACACGCCTAGAATTGCGCTCGGTTGACCCAACAGCAAATCCTTATCTTGCTTTATCAGTACTTTTGGGATCAGGACTTGAGGGAATCGAGAATAAAATTGAAGCACCAGAACCAATTGAGACAAATATCTATGCTATGACTGTAGAAGAACGTCGTCAAGCAGGTATTGTTGATTTACCATCTACTCTTCATAATGCTCTTAAAGCACTTGAAGAAGATGAAGTGGTAAAAGCGGCCCTAGGAACTCATATCTATACTAATTTCTTAGATGCTAAGCGTATTGAATGGGCAAGTTATGCGACTTATGTTTCACAATGGGAAATTGATAATTACCTAGATTTATATTAATCATAAGAATGTTTATAACTAGTTTTAGGCTTTATTTTGTAAAGTCTAAAACTAGTTTTTTTGTAAATTATTGTAAAAAATTGCCTAAAACTTGTTACAGGTTTTCATTTGTCTGTTATATGGATTTGATAAACTAGGAGTCATCAGATGGAGGAAAACATGAACATAAAACAATTAAAGTCTAAAACAATGCTTGGAACAGTGGCTTTGGTGTCCGCTTTTTCATTTGCTTCAACAAATGCAGATGCGAATACATATAACTATGCAGTAGATGTAGACTACCTAGCAAGTGCGGAGGAAATTGCTCAAGCACATCCAGCTAGTAATACGTTTCCACTAGGTCAATGCACATGGGGTGTAAAGGAGATGGCAACATGGGCAGGTAACTGGTGGGGAAACGGTGGTGATTGGGCTGCGAGCGCCACATCAGCTGGTTATACAGTAGGAACACAACCTCGCGTGGGTTCTATCGTATGTTGGACTGATGGTAGTTATGGACATGTGGCTTATGTTACAGCTGTAGATCCTGTCACTAATAAAATTCAGGTTTTAGAATCTAATTATGCAGGTCATCAATGGATTGATAATTATCGTGGTTGGTTTGATCCACAAAATACAGCGACACCAGGGGTAGTTAGCTACATTTATCCGAATTAATCTATAAAGAACTCCTCACATAGACGGTATAAAAGTACGATACTGTTTGGATGGAGTTCTTTTATATTCTATAGTTATCCCAGAAGTAATTTGCTATATTAACTTATTTTGCTAATATAGGCAATTAAAAAGAACGGAAAAGGTATTTTCCGTTCTTTTGTTTATTTATCAGGGGTAAGGACCATAGGAATAATGATAGGCTCACGCTCAGTTTTTTCATATAAGAATGGTCGTAAGGCATTAACAATAGCTCCATTTACTGATTGGATACTTGCATCTTTATTTTTCAGTGCAATACGAATAGCATTGAATAAGATATGTTGGCTTTCGCGAATAAGGTCCCCAGATTCTCTCATATAGATAAAGCCTCGGCTAAGGATGTCTGGTCCAGCTAAAATCATTTTTGAATCGAAATCAACGGTAGCAACGGCAAGGACAACACCATCTTCAGATAAGTCGTGGCGATCACGTAGAACTGCCGCACCAATATCGCCAATACCATTCCCATCAACGTAGATATCTTGAGCATTGAAATGTCCAGCAATGCGAGCAGAGTCGCTCGTTAAAGCTAAAACATCACCGTTTTCCATAATGAAGATATTCTCTTTAGGAATACCTGTGTCAACTGCTAAACCAGCATGGACTTTTTGCATGCGATACTCACCGTGTACGGGCATGAAATACTTTGGTTTAATCAAGCGTAACATTAATTTTTGTTCTTGTTGACCACCATGGCCGGAGGTATGGATATTGTTAATTTTACCATGAATAACATCGACACCAGCTTCTTGAATGGTATTGATTAATTTATTGACACTTGTTGTATTACCAGGGATTGGGCTTGATGAGAAAATCACAGTATCACCAGGTTGCAAAGTAACTTGACGATGAGTACCGTTAGCGATACGAGCAAGTGCTGCCATAGACTCACCTTGACTACCTGTACACATAATTAAAACTTCACTAGCATGAAGATTTTTAAGTTCGCTTGGCTCAATGAAGGTACCTTTTGGAACTTTAATATAGCCAAGTTCAATACCGTTAACAATTGCCTTTTCCATTGACCGTCCAAAAACAGCAATTTTACGACCAGTTTTAACAGCAGCTTCAGCAGCCTGTTGGAGTCGGAAGATGTTTGAAGCAAAAGAGGCGAAAATAATACGTCCGTCGATACCTTCGATAATCTTCATAATAGATTGCCCAACAATTTTTTCGGAATTAGTGAAGGTTGGAACTTCAGCATTTGTCGAGTCTGATAAAAGGCAGAGGACACCATCTTCACCTAGAGCAGCCATACGATGTAAGTCAGCGGGCTCCCCAACAGGTGTAAAGTCAAATTTGAAGTCACCTGTACAAATAACCTTACCTTGAGGGGTATGAATAACAATACCTAATGGTTCAGGAATGGAGTGAGTAGTGCGGAAAAATGTAACGCTTAAGTTTTTAAAAGTCAGCTCTGTATTAGCGTGGATTTCGTATAATGTAGCGTCACGAAGTAAACCATGTTCTTCTAACTTACCTTTGATTAGAGCAAGAGCGAGAGGACCTGCATAAATCGGTAAATTAGCTTGTTTTAATAGAAAAGGAATACCACCGATGTGGTCCTCGTGCCCATGAGTTATAACAAGGGCCTTGATACGGTCAATGTTTTCAACGATATATGAATAGTCTGGGATAACATAATCTATTCCCAAAAGATCATCTTCAGGGAATTTAATACCAGCGTCTACAATAATAATTTCGTCTTGATATTCGATACCGTAAGTATTTTTTCCGATTTCACCGAGACCACCAATCGCATAAACCCCAACTTCTTCGGGTTTTAAGTTGATATTTGACATAATAAGTTTATCATAATGGGTAGATTACTCTAGCTATTATGTTTAACTCCTTTCTAGAACTCAGTGAGCTCGAAAACACCAGTTTCTTTTTCATATTCAAGGTGTTTGTCTGAAAGTAACTCGATGAATTCGATATTGTAAGCTGTATTTTCTTCAACTAGTTTACGTGCAGCAATGCGACCTTCTAATTCATTAGCTGCATCAATAGTAACGTAAAGTGTTTTGGTTTGCTCACGACGTGGGTTGCGTTCTTTTGTTTCTTGATAGAAAACTTTATAAATCATAATAATCCTTTCTTATCTCTCGGTTTTTCTAACTATAAAAAAATGGGTCAATGCCGTTAAGTGAGACAATGACAAACCATTATTAAGTTTTTATAGAGTAATAGAATTAACCTTGATTCGTTGCAATTATCATGATTATATCATAAAATAAGAGGTAGAATCAAGTAAGGGAAGTTAAATGATGAAAGTTTTAGCCTTTGATACTTCAAGCAAAGCACTATCAGTGGCTGTACTAAACAATATGGAATGTTTAGCGACTGTCACTATCAATATCAAAAAGAATCATAGCATTAATTTGATGCCAGCCATTGATTTTTTAATGCAATCAATTGATTTAGAACCTCAAGATTTGGACCGTATCGTAGTGGCAGAGGGTCCAGGATCTTATACGGGCTTACGTGTAGCTGTTGCTACAGCAAAAATGCTAGCTTATACGCTTAAGATTGACTTAGTTGGAGTATCTAGCCTGTACGCTTTAACAAATGGATTTTCAGAAAATGATTTGTTGGTACCACTTATAGATGCACGACGTAACAATGTTTATGTTGGTTTCTATCAAAATGGTGATACTGTTAAACCAGACTGTCACACTTCTCTTGAAGAAGTCTTACAAGAGGTGGGGAATAAAGCCAATGTTCATTTTGTCGGAGAGGTTGCAGCATTTTTTGATCAGATTAAGAAAGCCTTACCACATGCTAAAATTACAGAAACTTTACCTTGTGCAGTGGCAATTGGGCGCAAAGGACAAAAAATGGAAAGCGTTAATGTAGATGCGTTTGTTCCACGATACTTAAAACGAGTTGAAGCTGAGGAAAATTGGTTAAAAAACCACTGTGAAACGAATACAGAAGAATATATTAAGAGAGTTTGAGATGGAATCATCAGAACAAGCACTGGCTATATGGAGCGTACTATCTGATGTCTATGACAAATCTCCGTGGAGTTTATCGCAGATTTCAGAAGATTTAAAAAAAGATTCAACAGATTATTTTTTTGTTTATAATGACGGTGAGGTCATTGGTTTTTTGGCTCTTCAACAATTGGTAGGTGAAGTAGAAATTACTAATATTGCTGTTAAAAAAAATTATCAAGGTAAAGGTTATGCTTACCAGTTAATGTCAATGATTGCTGATATAGAGGTGCCAGTTTTTCTTGAGGTTCGTTATTCAAATATCGTAGCACAAAAACTTTATGAGAGGTGTGGTTTTGTAGTTTTAGGAAAGCGCAAAAATTATTACCATGATCCAATTGAAGGTGCTATAGTGATGCGCAAGGGATAAATAGTTGATGATAGAAAGGATATGAATAGTCCTCAATACTAATGGAAAAGACGATATTGATGGATTAATATCATTATGAAAGATAGATATATTTTAGCAGTGGAAAGTTCATGTGATGAAACTAGTGTTGCTATTTTAAAAAATGATAAAGAGTTACTAGCTAATATTATTGCAAGTCAAGTTGAAAGTCACAAACGTTTTGGTGGTGTTGTTCCTGAAGTGGCAAGCCGTCATCACGTTGAAGTAGTAACAACCTGTTTTGAGGATGCTCTTCAAGAAGCAGGTATTGTTGCTAGCGATTTGGATGCTGTTGCTGTAACATATGGTCCGGGATTAGTAGGAGCCTTATTGGTAGGTATGGCTGCAGCAAAAGCTTTCGCTTGGGCAAATAAATTACCTCTAATTCCTGTAAACCACATGGCAGGTCATTTAATGGCAGCACGTGACGTTAAGGAACTTCAATACCCATTGTTAGCTTTGCTTGTCAGTGGGGGACATACAGAATTAGTATATGTTTCTGGACCGGGAGATTACAAAATAGTAGGAGAAACTCGGGATGATGCTGTTGGAGAAGCTTATGATAAAGTAGGCCGTGTTATGGGCTTAACTTATCCAGCAGGTCGCGAGATTGATCAGTTAGCTCATAAGGGTCAAGATACTTACCATTTTCCTAGAGCGATGATCAAAGAAGATCATCTTGAATTTTCTTTTTCTGGATTAAAATCTGCATTTATCAATTTACATCATAATGCAGAACAAAAGGGTGAAGCATTGGTTCTTGAAGATTTATGTGCTTCCTTTCAGGCGGCTGTTTTGGATATTTTATTGGCCAAAACTCAAAAAGCTTTGTTAAAGTATCCAGTGAAAACTTTAGTCGTTGCTGGTGGAGTTGCAGCTAATCAAGGACTTCGGGAACGCTTGGCTACTGATATTTCTCCTGATATTGATGTGGTTATTCCTCCTCTTAGATTATGTGGGGATAATGCAGGAATGATTGCATTAGCAGCAGCGATAGAGTTTGAAAAAGAGAATTTTGCTTCTTTAAAATTGAATGCCAAACCTAGCTTAGCTTTTGAAGGTTTATAGGTGTTCATAATATCAAAACGCTTGTTTTGATATTTTTTATTTGGTATAATAATTGAATATTCAAAAAATTAGCAAATGATATTGTCGCTATTTTTTTTAACTAATAAAGGAGTTAAGGAATGTTACATTTTGAAAATGATTATAATAAAGGAGCTCATCCAGAGCTTTTGAATGCCCTTATTGAAACTAATGATCAAGGTCTATCGGGATATGGGACAGATAGTTACTGTCAACAAGCGGCAGATAAAATTCGAGAAGTCTGTTCCTGTCCACAAGCTGAAGTTGAGTTTTTAGTGGGTGGTACTCAAACAAATCAAGTAGTTATCAGTAGTATGCTTGCTTCTTATGAAGGAGTTATTGCTGCAGAAACAGGTCATGTGAGTAGTCATGAAGCAGGAGCCATAGAATTTTCAGGTCATAAGGTATTGACTTTACCTTCTCATAATGGGAAATTACTCGCAAGCGAAGTTGCAACTTATATTGAGACTTTTTATGCTGATGGTAATTACCAACACATGGTTTTTCCAGGAATGGTTTATATATCACATCCAACAGAATATGGAACACTTTATAGTAAAGCAGAACTAGAAGAGTTATCGAAGATTTGTAAACATTATCAAATCCCCTTATTTATTGACGGTGCTCGTCTGGGGTATGGTTTGGCTGCGAAAGATACAGATGTTGATTTCCCAACGATTGCAGCCTTATCAGATGTTTTTTACATTGGTGGAACCAAAATGGGGGCTCTTGCTGGGGAAGCAGTTGTTTTCACAAAGAAAAATCGTCCAAAACAGTTTACTACAATTGTAAAGCAGCATGGTGCGTTATTAGCCAAGGGAAGATTGCTGGGGCTTGCTTTTGATCGTTTCTTTACGGATGACCTTTACTTAAAGATTGGAAAGCATGCGATTGACTTAGCAGAGGAATTAAAAATCATTTTAGAAGAAAAAGGTTACTCGTTCTATTTAAAATCACCAACTAATCAACAATTTGTTATTGTAGAAAATACAAAACTAGCAGATTTAGCAAAGAATGTAGCTTATAGTTTTTGGGAAAAATATGATGACCATCATACTGTAATACGTCTAGCAACTAGTTGGTCAACTAGTCGCGAAGATGTAACTGCTTTAAGAAATGTCTTGTGAGTTTTTAATAAAAGAAATATTATTCAGTAGTGACTATTACAAAATAATCGTCTTGATTTTGGGAATTAACTAAAAGAATTTTATCAGTATTTATAATAATAAAAAGCTCGGTATCTTGGCATACCGGGCTTTTTGAAAATAAATAAATTGGCATCTATGATTTGAGATAAGAAAAATTTTTTCATCTTTTATTATTAGTCATTTAAGGATTGATGAGATCCTACATTCCTATGATAATAAAATTTTGAAGAAGTTTGTAATAGCTGAGTAAATACTCAACAGGTTAAATAATTACAATGTATTAACTATTCGTCCACACTCAATAGAATAGTCATAAAAAGTAACTATTTGTCTTCACGAATTACCAGCTTGCTTTTTTAATGCCAGGAATTTGGCCTTTGTAAGCTAGGTTACGGAAGTTAATACGACTCATACCGAATTTACGCATGTAAGCGTGAGGACGGCCATCGATTAAATCACGATTTTTAAGTCGGTTAGGGTTAGAATCTTTAGGAAGTTTACGAAGTGCTTCGTAATCACCCTTTTCTTTTAACTCACGACGTAGTTCAGCATATTGTTCTACGAGTTTTTGCTGTTTTTGAAATTTAGCAATTTTTGATTTCTTAGCCATGATTTCTCCTTTCCCAAAAAGATTTTTCTATCCCAAAACAGGGTGCCTAGTTAACTGGTAATTAACCAGTAAACAAGACATGATTCTATTATACTCTTTTCAGCTAAGAATGCAAGGAAAATGTTAACTGGATAAGTATTATATTGTAATGGTGATGAATGTGTTACAATAACAGTATGAATGAAAGATATATCCGATTTAACCCTAATATCGCGAAACAAAAACCCAGTAATAAAGACAAATGTCCATTTTGTGATAAAAGCCAATTAGGAAAAATCCTAGACGTGAAAGACGATATGATCTGGGTAGAAAATAAATACCCAACTTTAGAAGAAACCTATCAAACATTGGTGATTGAATCAAATGATCACAATGGGGATATTTCAGTTTATAGTGAGTCAAAGATGCGCCAATTGTTAGATTATCTTTTGTCAAAATGGCAATTAATGGAAGAAAGTGGTCATTACCGTTCGGTCGTTCTTTATCGAAATTTTGGGCCCTTATCTGGCGGAAGTTTACGACATCCTCATAGCCAAATTGTTGGCTTAAAAAACGTAGATGCTTATGAAACGTTGAACTTAGATTGGTTTGATGGTATCGAGGTTTGTTCGGAAACGAGTCAACAAGCAGAGATTAGTATTGCCAATCGTCCTATGCTTGATTTCACAGAGTTCACAATTAAAGTATCCAAATTGGAAAACGCTATTTTGATTGCAGATAGTTTACCAATTTTGTGTCATTATATTTTAAATGAATTCTTGGGAGGGCGCTGTAAATCTTATAATCTCTTTTTCTATAAGCATGATGGGGGTCTTATTTGTAAAATTGTTCCTCGTTTTATAGTATCCCCTTATCAGATTGGGTATGCTATTCATCAGGTAAATTTACCAGATGAATTGGAAAAAATCAAAGAAGCCTTAAGAGCCAAATATTATCTTTAAATTCTATATAAAAAAGCTGACGGAATTGTTCAGCTTTCATGTATTAATAGTGTAAGCTACCAGCTACCCAACCTGTACATAAGGCAGAAGTAATGTTAAACCCTCCCGTATGAGCATTGATGTCTAGGACTTCACCAGCAAAATGTAAACCAGCTACCTTTTTACTTTCAAGTGTTTTGGGGTTTATTTCTTTAAGATCAACTCCCCCTTTTGTTACAAAGGATTTTGCTAGAGACATCTTACCAGTTACTAAAATAGGAAGTTTTTTAAGTTTTTGAATTAACGTTTCTAAGTCTTTTACAGATACTTGTTTTACTTTTTCTGGTAAGTCTTCAGCGTAAAATTCAGCTAAACGCTCAGGAAGAAGTATTTTAAGAGCGTTTTTCAAAGATTTTTCTCTTTCATTTTGGAAGTGTGTTTCCAATTCTTTAACAGAGATATTGGGCAAAACATCTAGGTATATAGTTTCTCCGCCTTTGACAAAGCTGGAAATTCGCAAGGCTGCTGGTCCTGATAATCCAAAATGAGTAAAGAGAAGATCGTGTGTAATAATATGCTTTTCAAATGACAAAGTGACATCATCTAAGGAGATACCTTGTAGTTTTTTATGGGGAAAATCAGTTAAAAGAGGGCTTTCGGCGGCTTCCATATCTGTGACTTCTAATTTAAAGTGACGAGCAATGTCATGACCGAAACCAGTAGAACCTGTAGACGGATAGGATTTACCACCAGTTGTTACGATAAGTTTATCGGATGCGAACTGTGTATCTTTAGTTTTGATATAGAATGAATCTCCTATCTTTTTGACAGAGACAACTTCTGTGTCAGTCATAATTTGACCACCAAGTTCTTTTATTTTATTTTCAAGGGCGTTAATGATAGTACGAGATTTATCAGTAGTAGGGAACATACGCCCATGATCTTCTTCTTTAAGTGTGACGCCGTTGTCTTGAAAGAAGTTAATAATATCATGGTTATCAAATTGTGAGAAGACGCTATATAGGAAACGGCCATTTCCAGGTATACCAGCTAAGAGCTCATCAAGGTTTCCATTATTGGTAACATTACAGCGGCCACCACCTGTTCCAGCTAGTTTTTTGCCTAAACGTTTATTTTTCTCAATAAGAAGTGTTTTGTTGCCGTAAAAATTTGAGGAAATAGCTGCCATCATTCCAGCAGGTCCACCACCTATAATTATTGTGTCATAATGCTTCATAATCTTATTCTAGCATATAAATAGAGAAATAGACGTCAAAATGTCTTGTTTGACACTTTAAGTTGACAGTAAATTGACACTAGATTAGGATTGTGATATTCTTTTATAAGAAAATCAGTACAAAAGAGGAAGTTATGACAGTTGAAAAGACGGTTAGTGAATTAGCTGAAATTTTAGGGGTTAGTCGTCAAGCGATGAATAACAGAGTTAAAACACTCCCTGAAGAATGTGTGGAAAAGAATAGTAAAGGCGTTACAGTTGTTAATCGTGATGGCTTGATTAAATTGGAAGAAATCTATAAAAAAACTATTTTGGAAGAGGAACCAATTGACGAAGAAGCATCAAGACGAGAACTTTTAGAAATTCTCGTTGATGAGAAGAATACTGAAATCACACGTTTATATGAACAGTTAAAAGCAAAAGATATTCAGATTGCTTCAAAAGACGAGCAGTTACATGTAAAAGATATTCAAATAGCAGAGAAAGATAAGCAATTAGATCAACAACAGCAATTGACTTTAACTGCTATGGAAGATACGCAACGTCTGCAACTTGAGTTAAATGAAGCTAAAGCAGAGGTTGAAGAGATTCAAGAAGCCAAAGAAGAAAAAATTCAAGAATTAGAAGCTGTTAAAAAAAGTTTCTTTGGACGTTTCTTCAATAAAAAATAGAATAAAAGCGTAAGGAGTTTCCTTGCGCTTTTTAGGAGAAATAATGAAACAATTACAAGAATATATAGCTTTTGATTTAGAGTTTAACACGGTTGGTGAGCATAGCCATATTATTCAAGTGTCGGCCGTTAAATATTCTAATCATCAAGAGATTGCTTTATTTGATACTTATGTTCACACAAAAGTTCCATTACAAAGCTTTATTAATGGTTTAACAGGTATTACAGCTAGAGATATTATAGGGGCTCCTAAAATTGAGACAATTTTGACAGACTTGCAGAGTTTTGTTGGAGACACACCGTTGATTGGTTATAATGGGCATAAATCGGATTTACCTCTTTTAGTTGAAAATGGTTTGGATCTAACTAGTCAATATCAGGTGGACTTATATGATGAAGCTTTTGTGAGACGTAGTACAGATTTAAATGGTATCGTCAACCTTAAATTGACTACTGTTGCTGACTTTTTAGGAATAAAGGGTAAGGCACATAATAGCTTAGAGGATGCCCGCATGACTGCGCGTGTTTATGAAAAATTTCTGGACTTGGATGAAAATAAAATCTATTTAAAACAGCAAAAAGAGGTAGCAGTTGATAGCCCATTTGCGGCTTTAGGAAATTTGTTTGATTAATTGTTGTAGTTTTATTTAAAGTTAAAAATACTTAGCGTTATTACTTGCTTATTACCTTAGGTCATTTGATATAGTAAAGGTGTTTCTGATAAAGAAGTGTTTACTATATTAAAGGAGGTGTGAAACATGTCAGAAAAATATTCAACTGGTGACTTAGCTAAAGAAGCAGGAGTTACTGTTCGTACTGTTCAGTACTATGACAAAAGAGGAATTTTATCCCCATCAGAACTATCTGAAGGAGGTAGGAGGGTTTATAGTATTGCTGATTTAGAAAAGCTTAGACAAATTATTTATTTACGAGATTTAGATTTTTCAATTGATAATATCAAAAATCTATTTACTGAAGACAATGCTAGCCAGATTTTAGAGCTTTTTTTACAAGTGCAGATAAGAGAATTAAGGCTAGCTATTGATAGTAAAAAAGACAAACTTGACAAAGCTGTCAACCTACTAAAAACCGTAGAAAAACAAGACAGTAAAACATTAGGCTATCTTTCTGACATTGTGCTTATGGAAGAAAACAAAAGAAAATGGGGTAAACTACAAAAAAGCATAGTGCTACAAGTCGTTATGATTATTATGGTCTATATTACGTTAATAATAGCAGCAGTTTCTCTAAATCAAAGATGGCTTATGTGGATAGCAGTAACAGTATTCTTAATAGCTATGAATGGTATGGTTTGGTATTTTAAACAACAGGTTGTTTATCTTTGTCCAAATTGTCATCAAACCTTTACACCGACATATCAAGCATTTAATCTAGCGAAACATACCCCTAAGACGCGAAAAGTATTCTGTCCACATTGTCACCAAAAGTCACATTGTATAGAGTTAGCCAGAGAAGAACGTTAAAGAACTCCCTTGAATTCAAGAGAGTTCTTTTTATTTAGAATAAGTTGGAATACTATAATATTAACTATATCAATTAGCAGAATACATATAATCGCGTGTCATAGGCATAGTGTCTTTTGAAACACCTTTTGAAAGCAAGTATTGAAAAATATCAATATTGCCAGATTCAAAAGAGGCCGCACAAGATTGAAGATAGAGGTCCCACATATTGATAAAACGCTTATCATGAGTTTTCTGAACTTCAGGAAGGGCATTGTGGAAATTTTTTGTCCATAATTCGAGAGTCTTTTGATAGTGACGACGAAGCGGTTCTAAGTCAGCAATTTGAAGTCCAGCACTAGCTATATGATTTAAATTTTCAGTTAAACGAGGGATATATCCTCCTGGGAAGATATACTTATTAATCCAAGAATTAGTTCCACTACCATGATTATCACCCACTTGTCCAGTAATACCATGAATAAGAGCTAGACCATTGATGTTGAGTCTTTTAGAAATAGTTTGGAAGTATTGAGATAAATTTTCTTTTCCTACATGTTCAAACATACCAACACTAGTGATATAATCGTATGTTTCATGAATGTCACGATAATCTTTAATGAGGACTGTTACTTTATTTTCCAATCCTTCTTCCTTGATACGCTTAGTAATGAAGGAAGCCTGCTCTTCACTTAAGGTAATACCTGTTGCATTTAAGCCATATTCTTTAGCAGCAGTAATGATAAGTGTCCCCCAGCCACAACCGATATCTAGTAATTTCCCTCCCGGCTGAGCATTTAATTTATTAAGAATATGGTGTACTTTGTTTAGTTGAGCTTGCTCTAGACTGTCATTTTCATGTTTAAAATAGGCGCATGAATAAGTCATGGTATCATCAAGCCAAAGTTTATAGAAATCATTTCCGATGTCATAATGCTTTTGAATGTCGGATTTACTGTGTTTTTTATCATGAAATTGTTTAGGAATCAATTTGCTAAATTTACTATTACGTAGAAAGCTGTCTCCACAGCGGTAAGCTGATAAAATTAATTCTTGTATAGAACCATCAATTTCAATATCTCCATCCATAACAGCTTCACCCAATACAATAGAAGGGTCTTTTGATAGCTCCGAGACGGAGAAATTTTTGTTTAGTTTAAGTTTGACGTGGGGATTGTTACCATTATAAGTTTCAATATTCCCATTTGGATAAGTGACTTGTAAGGGTATATCAAATGTACTCTTAATCAACTGTTTTATGATTAGACTATCCATAACCATGGTTAGTCACCTTCTCTCTAATATTTTCAATGTTATTATACCTCTCTGCTGATTTTTTGCAAATATTTTTTTGAAAATAAAACTTATTTTCATGAAAAATGAAAGTGATTTGAAATAAAAAAACACATTTACAGGTGATTCAGTAAATGTGATTTATTTTTTAGAATGGCATTTTACCCGCAAATGCTCCCATAATTTTTTTTGTAGCATCGTCAACTTGGCTTAAAGCGTCATTGATAGCTTGAGTTGTCATGTCTTGTAGTGTTTCAATATCTTCAGGGTCTACCACAGCTTCTTTGTAATCAATTGAAATTAGCTTTTTATCGCCTGTAAATGTCACAGTAACGAGCTCTTGAGCAGATTTTCCAGTAAACTGGCTAGCTGCTAAATCAGCTTGCTTTTGTTCCATTTGTTTTTGAAGCTTTTGTGCTTGACGCATCATATTTTGCATATTCATCATAAGACTATATTCTCCTAAATTTTGATACCTTACTATTATAGCATAGGATGAGAGAAAAAAGTGATAAACTAAAGTAAGTAAAAGGATTAGATTTATTGAATTTTATTAACCGTAGTTGTTAAATGCTTGTTTTATTAAGTGTTTATACTAAAGATAATGGTATAGGATATCAAGAAGAATTATATATGCATAAAAGGTTAAAATGGTTAGTGGCAGCTACGTGTTTAGGATTCATCTTAGAGGGACGTCATCTGATTAGTAAGAAGTGGGTCAAATAAATGCTCTCAAGTATCAGTAAGTACGAAAGATAAAAGCACGTTAAAGAAGAACAACTAGCTTACCTCAAAGAACATGAATATGAAATTGTTGATGTTCTAAAATCACAGAATGATAAGATAGAATCTGTTCAATTCGATTCGTCAAGTGTAAAGGTTGAACAGATTGGTAATAGGGCGCCTCAAGGTGGAGGATATAATTTATCATTAACTGGAAAATTTAATAATAGGGACAATACGGAATTATCTGTTGATTTCTATATGGAACATGAAGAGAATGTGCCCACCATTAAGGGTATAGGAATGTTAAATCAATCTTGTATATATGAAGAAGGTGTTTGGCACATATTTGTAGGAATCATTATAATACACTAGGGCTAATTCCAAACTAGATGCAAATATAATTTATTCATTACTAGCTCAGAAGTAAAAGCCTTTATTCTACCTTTACTTTTGATCTAGATACCAAATTTTTTGTTAATGTATGATTTTATGGTTTCCTAAGAATGACTTAAGAATTATTTTATATTTAGTTTAACCTTACTTTATTTCTTGTTGCTATACTTAGTTCATAAAATAAATAACCCAAAAGAAAGAGGTAATTCTTATGAAAAAACTTATTACAGAAAAAAAAGTCAACAACGTCTCAACTGTTAACTATTTGAAACTCGGTCTTGTCTCAGCAATGTTTGCTGGAGGAGCATTCGTAGCTCTTGGTTCTACACAAGGTGTTTCAGCTTCAACTTTCACAGCACCGCAAGCAACACATCCAAAAGCAGAACGTCAGTTAACAGATTCAGAAATCTATGAACGTGCCCAAAAACAAGTATTGCCAAAATATATTCAAGGTTCTCTCTCAGGTATCCTTAACCAACATTCAACACTTTACAAACAACAAAACGCAGCAGTGACACCGCAAGTATCAAGCCCCAAAGCAGAACGTCAGTTAACAGATTCAGAACTTTATGAAAGTGCCCAAAAACAAGTATTGCCAAAATATATCCAAGGTTCTCTTTCAGGTATCCTTAACCAACATTCAACACTTTACA
>NZ_KV806595.1:0-2354 GCF_001811765.1 Streptococcus sp. HMSC076H09
TGAACTAGGATTTTAGTTTCGCAGGAAGTCTAATTATTGTTTTTACTAGCCTCTTACTCATGGCTAGAGCAGTATCGTGTTTGGTTAGCAACCGTTGAACATATCTTAACAATTGGAGCGGTCTTATATTTAGTTAATAGTGAAATGGATGCTTTGTCTCGAGTAACTTGGTTAATATTGGTAATGATTGCCCCTTTACTAGGGGCGATGTTCCTAATGTACACCAAATTTGACTGGGGTTATCGTGGTTTGAAACAAAGATTGGAGACATTGATTGATGAGAGTCAGATTTATCTAGAGGATGATCCTGAAACTTTGAATCAGCTTAAGTCGAGTACATCCACAACATATCACTTGGTTCAATATTTTGAAAAAGCACATGGAAATTTCCCAGTTTATCGAAATACTGATGTGACATTTCTACCAACGGGAGAAACATTCTTTGAAAAAATGAAAGAAGAACTACTAAAAGCTAAGAAGTATATCTTTTTAGAATTCTTTATCATTGACGAAGGAATAATGTGGGGAGAAATACTTAGTATTTTAGAACAAAAGGTGGAAGAAGGTGTTGAAGTCCGTATCTTATATGATGGTATGATAGAAATTACAAAATTATCCTTTGATTATACGAAACGACTTGAGAAAATAGGAATAAAAGCAAAAGCATTTTCTCCGATTTCTCCTTTTATTTCAACTTATTATAACTATCGTGACCATCGAAAAATTGTTGTTATTGATGGAGTAGTAGGCATGACTGGTGGTGTAAACTTAGCCGATGAGTATATTAATCACATTGAGTTATTTGGGCATTGGAAAGATTCAGGTATTATGTTAAAGGGGAAAGCAGTGGATAGTTTCCTCCTACTTTTCTTACAGATGTGGTCCATTACTGAGGAAAAAATGTTAGTAGCGCCTTACCTCGGTGTACACGATGATTTAGTTGAAAATGAAGGCTATGTTATTCCTTATGGAGATTCTCCTTTAGACACTGATAAAGTAGGGGAAAATGTTTATATAGATATTCTTAATCATGCTAGAGAATATGTTTACATCATGACACCTTATTTAATATTAGACAGTGAATTGGAACATGCCATTCAGTTTGCTGCGGAACGTGGTGTAGATGTACGTATTATTATGCCGGGTATCCCAGATAAGCCAATCCCTTATGCTCTTGCTAAAACTTACTATCAAGCATTAACAAAATCAGGTGTTAAAATATATGAATACACCCCTGGATTTGTTCATTCAAAAATATTCCTTAGTGATAATACAAAGGCTGTTGTAGGTACGATAAATCTTGATTACCGTAGCCTGTATCACCATTTTGAATGTGCTGTTTATCTTTATAAGGTAGATGCAATCCAAGACATTTATCGAGATTATATGGATACGTTAAATAAATCAAGGTTAGTTAGCTTGAAAGATATAAATAATATTCCAAAATTCCAAAAAGTAATTGGCATAGTGACAAAAACTATCGCTCCCCTGCTTTAGAAATAATTTATTTTTAATTTAATATTAAAAGTAAACTGAAGAATCTAGTTATATTTAAAAAGTAAAGGTTGCATTTTAACTAAATTATGTTAAACTACTGTTATGCGATGAGTCGATATGTGGTTTTACCACTATTGCGCAGGGAGATTATAAACGCAGGAGCGGATCTTGATAAGTTGTGTGAACCTTCTTATCACACTTGAAAAGGTGCCCTTAGCTTACTACTACTTGTAATTTCTTACAAACTGTGGTAAGTAGCTGAAAAGCAAAAAAGAAAGAACCAAACTGGTTCTTTCTTTTTTTTGCATAAATAAGTCACAATTTCCTTCTAAAAATTATGTCTTTACTTAACTTTAATTGAATATGCTACCATCACATTCTTTGTAAAATTTTTAAATAATCTAGTTTCTGATGGTTTAGATGAAGTATTAAAAATATACTATTATCTCATTGTAAATCCTAATGTTAGTATGACTATCTATCATGTTTTATAATATTGAAGGAAAATTTAAAAATATCATGTTTTAGATATCAACTATTTAATTTTAAACATACAAATTAATAATAAATTGCAATTAAATAACAAATTACCTTGACATAAATTATAAAATGTTTTAATATATATAATCTAAATAAAAATAATAATAAAATGACTTTTAAAATTTAAAAAAAGTAAGGAGAAAATTAATTGTTCAATAAAATAGGTTTTAGAACTTGGAAATCAGGAAAGCTTTGGCTTTATATGGGAGTGCTAGGATCAACTATTATTTTAGGATCAAGTCCTGTATCTGCTATGGATAGTGTTGGAAATCAAAGTCAGGGTAATGTTTTAGAGCGTCGTCAACGTGATGCGGATA
>NZ_KV806596.1:0-67502 GCF_001811765.1 Streptococcus sp. HMSC076H09
GGCCGCCGGTATACTTTAAAAGATAAGGTTTCTAGACCTTGTCTTTTTTGTATTGTACTGGTAATTTTGAGAAAAAGTTACTGAAAATTACTTATATTTGTTTTTCATTATTGCAATTGTTATTGAAGTTTTAAAACAAGCAGAAATAATAAGGAAATTTTTCAAGAGTTAGTGGAGACTCAACATTTTAAATGAAATTCAAAGAGGACTCCTAAATGTCATAGGTTCTGAAGTAATAAAAGTGTTTGTGAATGATAGATAGGTAGTATAAAATAATAAGATTTTTCAGTGTATATGTTACGACTAAAAAATTAAAATCGTGAAAATTGTTATACTAATATTAGTTTTAAAATACTGGTAAATAATAATTATTTTTATTAGATACTTGACATGGGAAGTTTATTTTCTAAGAAAAGAGAGCATGATGAAAAAATATGTAAAATGGTTAATTCCCATATCTATTATTGGGATGTTACTAGCAGGCTGTCAAATGAATAGTGAATCTAAAAGTCAGTCAAACGAAGTAAAAAATAGCAAACACTCAGCAGTAAAGAAAGATAAAAAAATGACAAAAAAAGAACAATTAGTTTATCTCAATGAGCATGAACAAGAAATAATTGATTTTGTAAAATCACATAACCAACAAATTGAGTCCGTTCAATTCGATTGGTCAGGTATAAAAGTAGAATAAAGTGGAAATGGAACTCCACAAGGGGGTGATTATAATCTTTCACTGAGAGGAAAGTTTAATCATCTACAAAATTCAAAATTAATAGTTGATTTTTATTTAGCTCATAAAAATGATATCCCAAATATCAAATCAATGGGAATGCTAAATAAGCCGTATATACATAAAAATGGTATTTGGCACATTTATGAATAGCTTGAATCATCCTATATAAAGTAATAGAATTTTTACCACAAGCAAGGTAGAGGAGAAGAATAATTGAGTAATTGGAACTTAGATAATTTTGATAACTTACATAGCTCTTTAGCAGAAAGTGCATATAATAGTCGACCTAATTCATTTCCTGAATTATTTGAGACTGACTCAGTAACAGAAGTAAAATTTTCTCAACCCTCAGAAGATAACAAAGGTCAAATCACACAGGGTGGCACTAACCTCCCCAATGATGGTATTGTCTACCTGCAACCAGATAAGTCCTTAAAATCTATTGATGAAAATGTAAAGGTTCGCGTTCCTGATGTCAATGGCGGTTATCACTCTGAGCATTGTGTTACTAATTCCTATCAGAAAGGTTACTGAAAGATGATGAAGCAGTAACTCTATAATCACTAAAAGCTCATCATTGCTTAGTGTTTAAGTTAACTTCTAAAACTCAAACCTTATTAAATCAAGATTTGTTTACTTTTAAAAGTGACATTTTATTTTTCTAAAAATGAGATTATTGGGATTCCTCATTATAAGTTACTTTGTTTATATGTACCTTTACTTAAGGGTTATTTTCATTATTTTTAATTTAATATTTTGGAGTATGTATGCTCCATTATAGTATTTTCGAAGACATCTTTAAAAGGACTGTAGAAGTTAAAATATTTTAACCTAATATCTAACGTCATATATTGGTACATAGTTTTAAGTATCCTTTTGATAACCTTGTACATATGAAATAGGCTAAATATTTTTAGTGAACTAAATGTAAGTTTATTGCTTGTATTAGGCGGGATAACAATATTGTTGTTTTTATTCTTTCTGAGTAATGGTTTATTAATTATGTAATTATTCTGGTATCAAATGATACTTTTAATATTCCAGTTTGTCAATAAATCATCAATGTAATTCTTTTCATCAAAAGCGATCCCTTTATCTGGTTGATTTAATATGTTAACTTGATGATTATTCTTCTTGCTTAATATATGGGATAATAATTATCTTAAATTGACACTTGGAGCATTCAATCACGAGATTGTAATAACTAAAAATTGTTTAAAATTTAAGGATGTATTTCTTGTTGATCTTACTATCTGATCTAATAATGGTATATAATAAGATTAAAATTTAAATATTGTCTGGAGATGTAGCAAAGGAGATAAAATGACTAAAATTTATCATATGATTTTATGTAATTCTGATATAATGAAGATTTTAGCTATAATAAAATCTCTTCCACTGAATGATTGTTGGCTGTGTGCTGGCACATTGAGAAACTTTATATGGAATAAACTTTCTGGAATAAATGAGACATTGACATCAGATATTGATGTTGTATTTTTTGATAAAAATATTTCTTATGAAGAAACGGTGGTATTAGAACAACAATTAAAGGATAACTATCCACAGTACGATTGGGAACTTAAAAATGAATTTTACATGAATACTCATTCTCCTAATACCCCAAAGTATACTAGCTCTAAAGATGCTATTTCGAAATTTCCTGAAAAGTGTACTGCAGTGGGAGCAAGGTTAGATGATAGAAATCAACTCGAACTTTACCTCCCTTATGGTGAAGAGGAAATATTAAATTTCATTGTTAGTCCTACGCCATATTTTGAAGAGGATCTATTACGTTATAATGTTTATTTGAAGCGAGTGGATAAGAAGAAATGGAATAATATTTGGCCTCGTTTAACAATCATAAAAAAATGATAACGTTACTGGAGTTGGCTTAACAGCTTTTAAATTTTTAGACTGACAAATAGTATAGACCTTTAATAAGGTCGTTTATCGATAATCATAGTGTACTGTGTTATAATCGTTATAGCATAAAAACACGTTGCAGTTGGTAGTCTGCAAGCGTTCAGTGAACGTCAGTAACCTTCCCTCCAGGTCGTCCATTGCAATTTAATATTTAAAGGAGGGGGCTGTATGAAAATGACAGTCTATTTTGATGGTAATTTTTGGTTGGGTTTGATTGAGTACGATGATGATGGTGATTACAAAGTTTTTCGGTATTTTTTTGGAAAAGAACCTAAAGATGATGATGTTTTTAATTTTATAAATCATAAACTTAATGATTTGATAAAAAAATATGAGTTTGTTAAAACGGATATTTCTCTAAAGCGTACGAATGAACACAAAAAAAGTCCTAAAAGAATGCAAAGAGAAATTAATAGAGAAAAACGTAAGCCAGTAGTATCTACAAAAGCGCAATTGGCGATGAAAACTATTCATATGAGTATAAAAAACGAACGTCAATTAAGTCAGAAATGTAAGAAAAATGAGTTAAGAAAGCATCGGTACCAATTAAAACAAGAAAAACGTTACCAAAAGAAAAAAGGACATTGATTGTGTCATCATATAAAAAGCTTGAGAGTGTCATCTCAAGCTTTTTATATGTTAACTAATATGAGTCACTAAATAGTCTGATAATGCTCAATTAATGTGTTTGGGGAAAAAATCATTTCCTTAAAGGACACCATTGTCATGTTGTTATCACCTTACTTTTTCTATACTTAGTATATGTTTAAGAAAGGAATAAGTTATTTTGAGAGATTTTGAGGAGTTGTTTGATAAAGTAAAGCCAATCGTAATGAAGCTGAGAAGAAATTATTTTGTTCAACTTTGGGAATATGATGATTGGATTCAAGAAGGGCGTATTGTACTTTTTAGGTTGCTTGAAGAACATCCGTATTTATTGGATAATGAAAGCAAACTATTCATTTACTTTAAAACAAAATTTTCAAATTATTTAAACGATGTATTAAGACATCAAGATTGTCAAAAGCGACAATTTAATAAAATGCCTTATGAAGAAATCAGTGAAGTTAGTCACTATGTTAAGAGTAAAGGACTAGTTTTAGATGACTATATTGCTTATCGTGATACTTTAACAAAAGTGGAAGAAACTTTGTCAGATATTGATAAAGAAAAATTTGAAAAACTGATTAGTGGTGAACGTTTCGCGGGGAAGAAACAATTCATACGAGATATTCAACCTTTTTTCAATGCTTTTAAAGCGGATTAATCGATTTTATTTCTGCAGTAGATAGCTGCAGAATTTTTTTATAGGGAAAGTTCGCTGATATATTCCTGTGAAAGCCTTTGTTTTTTGTTATAATATAATAAAATGCTTGTGAGGTGTCAGTATGAGTAAAGTTCGTTTATATATCGCTCGTCATGGTAAAACAATGTTTAATACAATTGGTCGCGCTCAGGGGTGGAGTGATACTCCTTTAACTACTTTTGGAGAACTCGGGATTAAAGAGCTTGGTTTGGGACTAAAGGCTTCAAATATTAGTTTTAAAGAGGCTTTTTCTAGTGATAGTGGACGTACTTTACAAACTATGGAAATTATTCTCAGGGAAGTGCAACAAGAAAATATTCCCTATACGAGAGATAAACGAATCCGCGAGTGGTGCTTTGGTAGTTTGGATGGAGGATATGATGGCGACCTTTTTAATGGCGTTCTGCCTCGAGTTTCAAACGGAGATATGAGCCATTTGACACACGAAGAAATTGCTAATTTGATTTGTCAAGTTGATACGGCTGGCTGGGCAGAACCGTGGGCAATATTGAGTAACCGTATTCTGTCAGGCTTCACTGCTATAGCTAAAAAAATAGAGGATATTGGGGGAGGTAATGCGATTGTTGTCAGTCATGGGATGACTATTGCGACTTTTTTATGGTTAATCGACCATAGTACCCCTCGTAGTTTAGGCATAGATAATGGTAGTGTCTCAGTCGTTGATTTTGAAGATGGAACATTTTCTATTCAATCTATTGGGGATATGTCCTATCGAGAAAAAGGAAGAGAAATTTTAGAAAAAACATTGCAATGAAAAAAAATAAAATTATCCGATTCAGTTTAGTTGGTGTTCTACTTGCGATACTATGCTTTAGTCTTTTTGCTTTATTGAAGCCTAACAGTCAACAATCATCATCTCAAAAGTTGAGGAATGAGGATATAAAAAAGATATCCTCTCAAAAAAGAAATAAGAAATTACAATTACCAGCTGTATCATCAAAAGATTGGAACTTGATTTTGGTCAATCGTGACCATAAACATGAAGAATTAAGTCCAGATGTGGTTCCTGTTGAAAATATTTATTTGGATAAACGTATTACGAAGCAAGCTACTCAGTTTTTAGAGGCTGCTAGAGCAATTGATTCACGAGAACATTTAATTTCGGGTTATCGTAGTGTTGCCTATCAGGAGAAGTTGTTCAATTCTTATGTTACTCAAGAGATGACTAGTAACCCTAATTTGACGAGGGGACAAGCAGAAAAGTTGGTAAAAACTTACTCTCAGCCTGCAGGTGCTAGTGAACACCAGACTGGATTAGCGATGGATATGAGTACTGTAGATTCTTTGAATGAGAGCGATCCTAGAGTAGTCAGTCAGTTGAAAAAGATAGCTCCACAATATGGTTTTGTCTTACGGTTTCCGGATGGTAAAACAGCAGAAACAGGGGTAGGTTATGAAGATTGGCATTACCGCTATGTTGGGGTAGAGTCTGCAAAATATATGGCCAAACATCATTTAACATTAGAAGAATACATAACTTTATTAAAGGAGAATAACCAATGAGGAAACGTTTTTCCTTGCTAAATTTTATTGTTGTTACTTTTATTTTCTTTTTCTTTATTCTTTTTCCGCTTTTAAACCATAAGGGAAAAGTAGATGCTAATTCTAGGCAGAGTGTTACCTACACCAAAGAAGAATTTATACAAAAAATTGTGCCAGATGCGCAAGATCTAGGAAAGTCGTACGGTATTCGTCCTTCATTTATTATTGCACAGGCGGCTTTGGATTCTGATTTCGGAGAGAAAATATTAGCTAATAAGTATCATAATCTGTTTGGTTTGCTTGCAGAACCAGGAACGCCCTCAATTACCTTAAATGATAGTAGTACAGGAAAAAAACAGGAAAAGCAATTTACTCATTATAAATCTTGGAAGTATTCAATGTATGATTACCTTGCTCATATAAAATCTGGAGCGACAGGCAAAAAAGATTCATATACTATAATGGTGTCTGTTAAAAATCCAAAAACTTTAGTGCAAAAATTACAAGATAGTGGTTTTGATAATGACAAAAAGTACGCTAAAAAAATGACGGAAATCATTGATTTGTATGATTTAACAAGATATGATAAGTGATATTAGCACTCTTTGAATAAGAGTGCTAATTTTTGATGTTTTTTCCTTGACTATCTTTTAAAAAGGAGTATAATAAAATCATAGTTAGCAGTCGATGTGTAAGAGTGCTAATTTCAGAAAGACCGAGAGGGGTGATGTTTTTGTGATTACACAACGTCAAAATGATATTTTGAATTTAATCGTTGAGTTATTTACACAAACTCATGAACCAGTAGGGTCTAAAGCTTTACAGAGAACGATTGAATCTAGTAGCGCCACTATTCGTAATGATATGGCAAAACTAGAGAAGTTGGGGTTATTGGAAAAAGCACACACTTCTAGTGGACGGATGCCGAGTCCAGCTGGTTTTAAGTATTTTGTAGAGCACTCCCTTAGACTAGATAGTATTGATGAGCAAGATATTTATCATGTTATAAAAGCTTTTGACTTTGAAGCATTCAAATTAGAAGACATGCTTCAAAAAGCTAGTCATATTTTATCGGAGATGACGGGCTATACATCCGTTATTTTAGATGTGGAGCCAGCTCGTCAACGTTTGACAGGGTTTGATGTTGTTCAGCTTAGCAACCATGATGCTCTAGCAGTCATGACTTTAGATGAATCTAAGCCAGTGACAGTGCAGTTTGCTATTCCAAGAAACTTTTTGACACGTGACTTGATAGCATTTAAAGCTATCGTAGAGGAGCGCTTGCTGGATGGTAGTGTCATGGATATTCATTATAAGTTGAGGACAGAAATTCCTCAGATCGTTCAGAAGTATTTTGTAACTACGGATAATGTTTTACAACTATTTGATTATGTTTTTTCAGAGCTGTTTCTGGAAACGGTATTTGTAGCTGGCAAGGTAAATTCTTTAACATATTCAGATCTATCAACGTATCAGTTTTTGGATAATGAGCAGCAAGTAGCAATTTCTTTGAGGCAAGGTCTGAAAGAGGGTGAGATGGCTTCTGTCCAAGTGGCAGATAGTCAAGAAGCCGCACTTGCAGATGTGTCAGTTTTAACTCACAAATTTTTGATTCCTTACCGTGGATTTGGACTCCTGAGTTTGATTGGTCCTATTGATATGGATTATCGTAGGTCTGTTAGTTTGGTAAACATTATCGGAAAGGTATTGGCTGCTAAATTAGGTGATTATTATCGATACCTAAATTCTAACCATTATGAAGTTCACTGATAATGGCAGTATTCAATAAGTTATTTAAAAGGAGGCACTCAGTGTCAGAAGAAATTAAAAAAGACGATTTACAGGAAGAAGTGGAAGCCACTGAAACTGAAGAGACAGTTGAGGAAGTTATTGAAGAAATTCCTGAAAAATCAGAGTTAGAACTCGCAAACGAGCGTGCTGATGAGTTTGAAAATAAATACTTGCGTGCTCATGCAGAAATGCAGAATATACAGCGTCGCTCTAGTGAAGAACGTCAACAACTTCAACGCTATCGTTCTCAGGATCTGGCAAAAGCAATCTTACCATCGCTTGACAATCTAGAACGTGCCTTGGCTGTTGAAGGGTTGACAGATGATGTTAAAAAAGGTTTAGAAATGACTCGTGATAGCCTTATTCAAGCACTAAAGGAAGAAGGCGTAGAAGAAGTAGAAGTCGACTCATTTGACCACAACTTTCATATGGCAGTTCAGACCCTTCCAGCCGATGATGAACATCCAGCCGATAGCATTGCAGAAGTCTTTCAAAAGGGATATAAATTGCACGAGCGTCTGCTAAGACCAGCGATGGTAGTTGTCTATAACTAAGGTAAATGAGTTTTCGTTTTTGTCCGTAATGACAGTAAACTAGATAGCAAGTTAGAAGCTATTCAGCTTGCTGATTAAACTATAGTGATTGCTTAGAATTGGAAGTAAAATAATTCGAGTGCTTACTAAGATAAATTGAAATAAAAAGTAATAAAGTATTATAAAATAAGAGGTATTAACATGTCTAAAATTATTGGTATTGACTTAGGTACAACAAACTCAGCAGTAGCAGTTCTTGAAGGGACTGAATCAAAAATCATTGCTAACCCAGAAGGCAATCGTACAACTCCTTCAGTAGTATCATTCAAAAATGGTGAAATTATCGTGGGTGATGCTGCAAAACGTCAAGCGGTAACAAATCCAGATACTGTTATCTCTATCAAATCAAAGATGGGAACTTCTGAAAAAGTTTCTGCAAATGGTAAAGAATATACTCCTCAAGAAATTTCAGCAATGATTCTTCAATACCTTAAAGGTTATGCTGAAGACTATCTTGGAGAAAAAGTAGAAAAAGCAGTTATTACTGTTCCAGCTTACTTCAACGATGCACAACGTCAGGCAACTAAAGACGCTGGTAAAATTGCAGGTCTTGAAGTAGAACGTATCGTTAACGAACCAACAGCAGCCGCACTTGCTTATGGTATGGACAAGACTGACAAGGATGAAAAAATCTTAGTTTTTGACCTTGGTGGTGGTACATTTGACGTATCAATCCTTGAATTAGGTGATGGTGTCTTCGACGTTCTTGCAACAGCAGGTGATAACAAACTTGGTGGTGACGACTTTGACCAGAAAATTATTGATTTCTTGGTAGAAGAATTCAAGAAAGAAAATGGTATTGATCTTTCTCAAGACAAAATGGCTCTTCAACGCTTGAAAGATGCTGCTGAAAAAGCTAAAAAAGACCTTTCAGGTGTAACTCAAACTCAAATTTCATTACCGTTCATCACTGCTGGTTCTGCTGGTCCTCTTCACTTGGAGATGAGCTTATCACGTGCTAAATTTGACGATCTCACTCGTGACCTTGTTGAACGTACGAAAACTCCAGTTCGTCAAGCTCTTTCAGATGCAGGCTTGTCATTGTCAGAAATTGATGAAGTTATCCTCGTTGGTGGATCAACACGTATCCCAGCAGTTGTTGAAGCTGTAAAAGCTGAAACTGGTAAAGAACCAAATAAATCTGTTAACCCTGATGAAGTGGTTGCCATGGGTGCTGCTATCCAAGGTGGTGTTATCACTGGGGATGTGAAAGACGTTGTACTTCTTGACGTAACACCATTGTCACTTGGTATTGAAACAATGGGTGGTGTCTTCACTAAATTGATCGACCGCAACACAACTATCCCAACATCTAAATCACAAGTCTTCTCAACAGCAGCAGACAACCAACCAGCCGTTGATATCCATGTTCTTCAAGGTGAACGCCCAATGGCAGCAGATAACAAAACACTCGGTCGCTTCCAATTGACTGATATCCCAGCTGCACCTCGTGGAATCCCACAAATTGAAGTAACATTTGATATCGATAAAAATGGTATTGTATCTGTTAAAGCTAAAGATCTCGGTACTCAAAAAGAACAACACATTGTTATCCAATCTAATTCAGGATTAACTGATGAAGAAATTGATAAAATGATGAAAGATGCTGAAGCAAATGCTGAAGCAGATGCAAAACGTAAAGAAGAAGTTGATCTTAAAAATGAAGTTGACCAAGCCATCTTTGCAACAGAAAAAACTATTAAAGAAACTGAAGGCAAAGGTTTTGATACAGAACGCGATGCAGCGCAATCAGCACTTGATGAGTTGAAAAAAGCTCAAGAATCAGGTAACCTTGACGACATGAAAGCTAAACTTGAAGCTCTTAACGAAAAAGCACAAGCTCTTGCAGTTAAACTTTACGAACAAGCGGCTGCAGCACAACAAGCAGCTCAAGGGGCTGAAGGTGCACAATCAGCTGATTCATCAAGCAAGGGTGATGATGTTGTAGATGGCGAATTCACTGAGAAATAATTATTAATATTGTTCAGATTCATTTGAATATAAGCATGAAAACTATACTAGCATAGTAAAGTTCTTCGTGATAGGGATTGCTCAATAATCTAGATAAGTTTCAGATTACATAAGCTAATTTCGCTATCACTAAATAAAAACATATTAATAATAAATAGGCGGGGCGCCTCGCTCCGTCTGTTTTATTAAGTGTCATATATATGTTAACTATTTAGAGCTGTAACTGGGCAAGAATAATTGTTAATCTCTTCAAGTGTAGTATATGAACAAAATATAAAGGATTAGATAATGAACAATACAGAATTTTATGATCGTCTTGGCGTTTCAAAAGATGCTTCTCAGGACGAAATAAAAAAAGCTTACCGTAGGATGTCTAAGAAATACCATCCAGATATTAATAAGGAAACGGGAGCAGAGGAAAAATATAAAGAGGTTCAAGAAGCTTATGAAACCTTGAGTGATACACAAAAACGTGCTGCCTATGATCAATATGGCGCTGCTGGGGCAAATGGCGGTTTTGGTGGCTTCGATGGTGGCGGTTTTGGTGGCTTCGATGGTGGTGGCTTTGGTGGTTTTGAAGACATCTTCTCAAGCTTTTTTGGTGGAGGAGGGATGCGCAATCCTAATGCACCACGTCAAGGAGATGACCTACAATATCGTGTTAATTTAAGTTTTGAAGAAGCTATCTTTGGAGCTGAAAAAGAAGTATCTTATAATCGGGAGTCATCATGTCATACTTGTTCAGGAAGTGGAGCTAAGCCAGGTACTAGCCCTGTGACTTGTCAAAAGTGTCATGGTTCGGGTGTGATTAATGTTGATACACAAACACCTCTAGGAACAATGCGTCGCCAAGTGACTTGTGATGTTTGTCAGGGTAGTGGTCAAGAAATCAAAGAGAAATGTCCAACATGTCATGGAACTGGTCATGAGAAGAAGACGCATAAAGTATCAGTTAAAATACCTGCAGGAGTTGAAACTGGGCAACAAATTCGTTTAACAGGACAAGGTGAAGCTGGCTTCAATGGTGGTCCTTATGGTGATCTCTTTGTTATTATTAACGTTCTCCCAAGCCAACAGTTTGAGCGTAATGGATCAACAATTTATTATACTTTGAAAATTAGCTTTGTCCAAGCTGCTTTGGGTGATACAATTGATATACCTACTGTCCATGGAGCGGTAGAAATGTCAATTCCTGCTGGTACTCAGACAGGAAAAACGTTCCGTCTTCGCGGAAAAGGTGCCCCTAAACTTCGAGGGGGTGGACAAGGTGATCAGCATGTTACTGTTAACATCGTAACTCCTACTAAATTGAATGATGCTCAAAAAGAGGCATTGCACGCTTTTGCAGAGGCAAGTGGAGATAAGATGGTACATCCGAAGAAGAAAGGTTTCTTTGATAAAGTCAAAGATGCTTTAGATGTTGATTAAAAAATAAAAGTCTAGAATCGAAAGTATTCTAGACTTTTTTGTAGTTATTGCTAGAGGGATTGCTTGAACCTAAATTTTACAGTACAATGAATCTAATATTGTAGGGGGACAATTTTTATGGTAACCAAAGTTGAAGAGATTCGCTCATATTTGATAGCTTCTATACAAAATGGTAAGTTGGCTCCAGGAGATCGCCTACCATCTATAAGACAGTTAGCTAATCAATTTTCCTGTAACAAGGATACAGTGCAACGAGTTTTGATGGAATTGCGTTTTGATAATTATGTCTATGCAAAGCCTAGGTCAGGCTATTACGTCTTTGATTCTCATGAAGAGGAAGTTGAAGAAGGGGTTAGTTTACCAAACTCTGAGATTGCAAATATAGCTTATGATGATTTTAGATTGTGTTTGAATGAGACCCTTATTGGTAGGGAAGATTACCTTTTCAATTATTACTATCGTCAAGAAGGTCTTCTTGATTTAAGTAAAGCGGTGGCTAAATTAATGGAAGAAACAGGGGTCTATGTTCCTCTTGATGATATTGTTATTACAGCTGGTACTCAACAGGCATTATTTATTTTGACACAGGTTACCTTTCCAAATCGAAAATCTCGAGTTTTAATAGAAGAACCGACCTATCCTCGTATGATTGAACTAATCAAAACACAAAATTTACCCTATGAAACTATCTCTCGAGGTACTCATGGAATTGATTTTCAGCGTTTAGAGGAGATTTTCCAGACACAATCAATTAAGTTTTTTTATGTTATACCTCGCATGCATAATCCTTTGGGAACATCCTATAATCCGGTAGAGATGAAAAGATTAATAGAGATGGCAGAGAAGTATGATGTTTATATTGTGGAAGATGACTATATGTCTGATTTTGCAAGTCAGTCACCATTACATTATTATGATACTCACGGGCGTGTTATTTATCTAAAATCTTTTTCAAAGGCTATTTTCCCTGCTTTAAGATTAGCTGCGATTTGTTTACCACAAGCTTTAAAATCAACATTTATGGCTTACAAGAAGTTGATGGATTATGATACTAATCTGATTTTACAAAAAGCATTAGCGCTTTATATTGAAAATGGCCTTTATGGTAAGAATAGTCAATATTTGAAATATCGTTATCAGAAAGACCTTGCAAATTCAAAATCTATTTTAGCTGATCAGCCTAATCTACCCCCATATAGTTTACATCACGATAGTGTATTATTTGATTGTTCGAAACTCGATAACTTCAAAATATTACGGCAATACGGCGATACTTTGGAAAATTATTTTTGTCAAAAATCGCATCAATCTCTCTTACAAGTAAAAAATGATTCCTGCTTAAAGCAGTTCTTGGGATCGTTGTAGTATAATTGTAGGGGGACAGTTTAAAATAGATATTATAGTTTTCATAAATGAAAGGTGGTAAAATAAACCCATGACAAGGTATAAGGCACAGATTTCTTATGATGGTTCAGCTTTTTCAGGCTTCCAAAGACAACCAAATTGTAGGACAGTTCAAGAAGAAATTGAGAGAACTCTTAAGCGCCTAAATAGCGGGAACGATGTGATAATCCATGGTGCTGGTCGCACAGATGCTGGTGTTCATGCTTATGGACAAGTTATTCATTTTGATTTACCACAGGCGCGTGATGTAGAAAAATTACGCTTTGGTTTAGATACACAGTGTCCAGACGATATTGATATTGTCAAAGTAGAGCAAGTGTCTGATGATTTTCATTGTCGATATGATAAACACATTAAAACTTATGAGTTTTTAGTAGATATTGGTAGGCCGAAAAATCCTATGATGAGAAACTATGCAACACATTACCCTTATCCTGTCATTATTGAGCTTATGCAAGAAGCTATTAAAGATTTAGTAGGTACCCATGATTTTACAGGCTTTACTGCTTCAGGTACGAGTGTAGAAAATAAAGTACGTACTATTTTTGATGCGAAAATTCAGTTTGAAGCGTCTAAAAATCTTTTAATTTTTACCTTTACAGGAAATGGTTTTTTGTATAAACAGGTGCGTAACATGGTTGGTACCCTGCTAAAAATTGGTAATGGACGCATGCCTATTAGCCAAATCAAAACAATTTTACAGGCTAAAAATCGGGATTTAGCAGGTCCAACTGCGGCAGGAAATGGTTTATATTTGAAGGAGATTATTTATGAAGACAAGGAATGTTTTAGCAATTTCAGGAAATGATATTTTCTCTGGCGGCGGCTTGCATGCAGATTTAGCAACTTACGTTGTTAATAAATTACATGGTTTTGTGGCAGTAACATGCTTAACAGCAATGTCAGATAAAGGGTTTGAAGTCATTCCTATAGAGGCATCTATACTAAAGCAGCAACTAGAAAGTTTAAAAGATGTAGAGTTTGGGTCTATTAAACTAGGATTGCTTCCCAATGTAGAAACAGCACAAGTTGTTTTGGAATTTGTAAAATCAAAACAAGAATGTCCAGTAGTCTTAGACCCAGTCTTAGTTTGTAAAGAAAATCATGATTTAGAAGTTAGCCAATTACGTGAGCAGCTAATTGCGTTTTTCCCATATGCTGATGTGATTACTCCTAATTTAGTAGAGGCTCAATTATTAACGGGTCTTTCGATTGAAAACTTAGATCAAATGAAAATTGCTGCTGAGAAACTTTACGATATGGGGGCTAAACATGTTGTTATCAAAGGGGGCAACCGTTTAAATGCTGAAGAGGCTACAGACCTTTACTATGATGGTGAACGTTTTGAAACCTATGTTTTTCCTGTAGTAGATGCCAATAATACAGGTGCTGGATGTACATTTGCGTCAAGTATTGCCAGCCAATTAGCTATGGGTAAAAATGTAGAAGATGCAGTCAAAATGTCTAAAGGTTTCGTCTATCAAGCTATTAAAGCATCGGATAAGTACGGAGTTGTCCAACATTTTTAGGAGATTTTAATGAGGAAAGAGAAAACTAGTCAATTGGTTCAATTGGCAATTGTAACAGCTATATCTATTGTATTGGGGATGTTTATAAGTATTCCGACACCAACAGGTTTTTTGACATTACTAGATGCTGGAATATTCTTTGCTGCCTTTTACTTTGGCAAAAAAGAAGGGGCTGTGGTAGGTGCCTTAGCTGGTTTTTTAATTGATTTATTGAAAGGTTATCCCAATTGGATGTTCTTTAGTTTATTGATTCATGGGGCGCAAGGGTATTTAGCGGGTTTATCAGGTAGAAGACGTCTTTTAGGTCTTATTAGTGCAACTCTTGTTATGGTATTAGGTTATGCTATAGCTAGTGGATTGATGTATGGTTGGGGAGCTGTTCTACCAGATATTCCTGGCAATATTATGCAAAATATGGTTGGTATGGTCGTTGGTTTTGCTCTTAATAAGTCTCTAGAAAGAGTGAAGAAATGATACTAGATTATAATAAGTTAAAGCAGGAAACTAAAGCTATTGTAGTTGATATTATTGAACGTAGCGCTCTTAAAAAAGGTCAAATTTTTGTACTAGGTCTATCATCTAGTGAGGTTTCTGGTGGTTTAATTGGAAAAAATTCTAGTTCTGAAATTGGTGAAATTATCGTTGAAGTTATCCTCAAAGAGTTACATTCACGCGGCATCTATTTAGCAGTTCAAGGTTGTGAACATGTTAATAGAGCGTTGGTTGTTGAAGCAGAATTGGCTGAACGTCAACAGTTGGAAGTCGTTAATGTTGTTCCTAATCTACATGCTGGCGGTAGTGGTCAGGTTGCAGCTTTTAAGTTGATGACATCACCAGTTGAGGTTGAAGAAATTGTGGCACATGCTGGAATTGATATTGGAGATACTTCTATTGGAATGCATATCAAGAGAGTACAAGTTCCCTTGATTCCAATTAGTCGTGAGTTGGGAGGAGCACACGTTACAGCACTAGCTAGTCGTCCTAAATTAATTGGCGGTGCTAGAGCAGGATATACGAGCGATCCAATCCGTAAATTTTAAAATAAACCTCTGCTCTGCAGAGGTTTATTATTTATCTCAACGAGAGTGGTTATTGGAGAAATTGTACGTTGGTAAGTCAATACCTTCTTCAAGAATAGCTTTTTGATAAAGTTTGTAAAATTCAGCATAGATGTCAAACTGAGCACCGTTTTGCGTGAAGATATTAATACGATAAACAAATTGACCATTAGCATTGGTTGTAGGACCAAAAACAGTAGGCTCTCCAACGATAGCAGGGTGTTTTGAAACATACTCTTCATTGATTTTTGTTACAATATCAGAAATCTGATCAAGGTTTGTATGAACAAATAAAGGAATATCAATTTGAGCACGCATATTGCTACGAGATTTATTGCTGACAATTGTAATATTACGATTAGGAATGAAGTGTAAGGTTCCATCGAAATCATGAATTTGTGTGGTGCGTATCCCAACATTAGTAACAGTGCCTGATACAGTACCAACATTAATAATATCACCAACATCAAATTGGTTTTCTAGTAGAATAAAAAAGCCATTGACAACATCTGATAAGAAGCCTTGAGCACCAAGTCCAATAGCAACCCCAGCAATACCAGCCCCAGCTAATAAACTAGAAATTGGAACGCCCAATATACTTAAAATCCAATAGAATAGAAAGAAATAAAGGGTATAGTTTAAAACATTGTGAGAAAGTTTAGCTAATGTTTTTTGACGAGCTACTTTTTGTCTAGAAAAGGCGAGTGAGCGATTAACAGTCTTTTCGAAAAGATAATTGATGACTTGCCTAACGATAACGAATGCAATGATCAATAATAAGATTGATATTAGTTTGGTGAAGAAAGTAAATAAAACTTCCTCTACATTAAGATGGTCTATAAATTTTTCTAAAGTAATCATAGTAATAGTCTAGTAAAAAAAAAGCCATAGAGCAAGTATTTTAAAAGCTTATCGTTAAGCAGTTTAAAGCTTCTTTTTTGCATAAAAACTTTGTAAAACGTTTTAAATTATGGTAAACTAAACTGTATCTAAATAATTTTAAGGAGAAATGACTTAATGTCTACATCATTTGAAAATAAAGCTACAAACCGTGGTATTATCACATTTACAATTAGTCAAGATGAGATCAAGCCAGCTCTTGATCAAGCATTCAACAAAGTTAAAAAAGATTTGAACGTTCCAGGATTCCGTAAAGGACATATGCCTCGTACAGTTTTCAACCAAAAATTTGGTGAAGAAGCACTCTACGAAAATGCATTGAATTTAGTGTTGCCAAAGGCTTACGAAGCAGCTGTTGCAGAACTTGGTTTAGACGTTGTTGCTCAACCAAAAATTGATGTTGTATCAATGGAAAAAGGTCAAGATTGGAAGTTGACAGCTGAAGTTGTTACAAAACCAGAAGTTAAACTTGGAGATTACAAAGACCTTTCAGTAGAAGTTGATGCTTCAAAAGAAGTTTCAGCTGAAGAAGTTGATGCTAAAGTTGAACGTGAGCGTAACAACCTTGCAGAATTGACTGTTAAAGATGGTGAAGCAGCACAAGGTGATACAGTTGTTATTGACTTTGTAGGTTCAGTTGATGGTGTTGAATTTGATGGTGGTAAAGGAGATAACTTCTCACTTGAACTTGGTTCAGGTCAATTTATCCCAGGATTTGAAGAACAATTAGTAGGTTCTAAAGCTGGTCAAACTGTAGACGTTAATGTAACATTCCCAGAAGATTATCAAGCAGAAGATCTTGCAGGTAAAGATGCTAAATTTGTTACAACAATTCATGAAGTAAAAACTAAAGAAGTTCCAGCACTTGATGATGAACTTGCAAAAGATATTGATGATGAAGTTGAAACACTTGATGAGTTGAAAGCAAAATATCGCAAAGAGCTAGAATCAGCAAAAGAAATTGCATTTGATGATGCAGTTGAAGGTGCAGCAATCGAATTAGCTGTTGCCAATGCAGAAATTGTTGAATTACCAGAAGAAATGGTTCATGATGAAGTACATCGTGCTATGAATGAGTTCATGGGTAATATGCAACGTCAAGGAATTTCACCAGAAATGTACTTCCAATTAACAGGTACAACTGAAGAAGACCTTCATAAGCAATACCAAGCAGATGCTGACAAACGCGTTAAAACTAACCTTGTTATTGAAGCAATTGCAGCTGCAGAAGGCTTTGAAGCAACAGATGAAGAAATCGAAAAAGAAATCACAGATCTTGCTTCAGAATACAATATGGAAGCTGACCAAGTACGCGGTCTACTTTCAGCAGATATGCTTAAACATGATATTGCAATGAAAAAAGCGGTTGACGTTATCACTAGCTCAGCTACTGTAAAATAATTGCTTATTAAATTTTGAAAAGATTGGGCTTCCCAGTCTTTTTATTTGTGATTATTCTTTTGACGAATAGCTAAAAATAGCGTAAAATAGTAAATAGCGAAAATTTGAAAATATGACTTATCTATTTTCTATCTATAAAGAATATTGCTAAACAAAATGATAGTCTTACACAATTAAGGAGAATAACTTTGGAATTAGAAGTATTTGCTGGGCAAGAAAAAAGTGAACTTTCGATGATTGAAGTTGCTCGCGCTATTTTAGAGCAACGTGGTCGTGATAACGAAATGTACTTCAGCGATTTGGTAAATGATATTCAAACCTACCTTGGAAAATCTGACTCAGCAATTCGTGAGTCATTGCCATTTTTCTATTCAGATTTGAATACAGACGGAAGTTTTATTCCACTTGGCGAAAACAAATGGGGACTTCGTTCATGGTATGCTATCGATGAAATTGACGAGGAAATCATCACTCTTGAAGAAGATGAAGATGGCGCTCCAAAACGTAAGAAGAAACGTGTCAATGCTTTCATGGATGGTGATGAAGATGCTATTGATTACAATGATGATGATCCAGAAGATGAAGATTTCACAGAAGAAACACCAAGTTTAGAATATGATGAAGAAAACCCTGACGATGAAAAATCAGAGGTAGAATCGTATGATTCTGAGATTAATGAAATCATTCCTGATGAAGATTTAGATGAGGATGTAGAAATCAACGAAGAAGACGATGAAGAGGAAGAAGAGGAAGAAGAGGTTTAGACAGGGATTTTGTATTTGACAAATAGTCAGATATAGTTTAAACTATTATTCGGGCACCTCTTATGAGGTCAGATAAAGCTCCCTAGTGATAGGGGGCTATTTTGTTTTTGGGAAAGATACAGAATGGTTCCAGATAGTTTTCTGAGTAGGCCCTTGATCAGATAGTTTCTACTAGTTTTGACTAGAGAAGCTGGTATTATTTATCAATCATGTGTTTTGGGTTTTACCCGTAAACTAACTGTTAGATTAACATTTAATTTAAGGAGTTTTTAATGACAAAGTATATTTTTGTTACAGGTGGTGTGGTCTCTTCTATTGGTAAGGGGATTGTTGCAGCAAGTCTTGGGCGCTTACTAAAAAACCGTGGGCTAAAGGTGACAATTCAAAAATTTGATCCATATATTAATATTGACCCAGGGACAATGAGCCCTTATCAACATGGAGAAGTTTATGTTACAGATGATGGTGCAGAAACTGACCTTGACCTTGGACACTACGAGCGTTTTATTGATATTAACTTAAACAAATATTCAAATGTTACAACGGGTAAGATTTATAGTGAAGTTCTTAAAAAAGAACGCCGTGGAGAATACCTTGGTGCAACTGTTCAAGTTATCCCACACGTTACGGATGCTTTGAAAGAAAAAATCAAACGTGCTGCGACAACTACAGATTCAGATGTTATTATTACTGAAGTTGGCGGTACTGTTGGAGATATTGAGAGCCTTCCGTTTTTAGAAGCACTTCGTCAAATGAAGGCAGATGTTGGTTCTGATAATGTTATGTACATTCATACAACGTTATTACCATACCTAAAGGCTGCCGGCGAAATGAAAACAAAACCGACTCAACATTCTGTTAAAGAGTTACGTGGCCTAGGTATCCAACCTAATATGCTTGTTATCCGTACAGAGCAACCAGCAGGTCAAAGTATTAAGAATAAATTGGCACAATTTTGTGATGTTGCACCAGAGGCTGTTATAGAGTCCCTTGATGTTGACCATATTTATCAAATTCCACTTAACATGCAAGCTCAAAATATGGATCAAATTGTTTGTGATCACTTGAAGCTTGAGACACCTGCTGCTGATATGACAGAATGGTCAGCAATGGTTGATAAAGTAATGAACCTTGAGAAAAAAGTTAAAATTGCATTGGTTGGTAAATATGTTGAATTACCTGATGCCTACCTTTCAGTTGTGGAAGCCCTTAAGCACTCAGGGTACGTCAACGATGTTGCTATTGATTTAAAATGGGTAAATGCTGCTGAAGTGACAGAAGATAATATTAAAGAACTTGTCGGAGATGCAGATGGTATTATCGTTCCTGGTGGATTTGGCCAAAGAGGTAGTGAGGGTAAAATTGAAGCAATTCGCTATGCACGTGAAAATGATGTTCCAATGCTTGGTGTTTGTCTCGGAATGCAGCTAACTTGTGTCGAATTTGCGCGTAATGTTTTAAAACTTCATGGAGCTAATTCAGCAGAGCTTGACCCTAAAACACCGTTCCCAATCATTGATATTATGCGTGATCAAATCGATATTGAAGATATGGGTGGTACTCTTCGCCTTGGTCTATATCCATGTAAATTGAAAGCAGGTTCAAGAGCTGCGGCAGCTTATAATAATCAAGAAGTTGTCCAACGTCGTCACCGTCACCGTTATGAATTTAATACAAAATTCCGTGAGCAATTTGAGGCTGCTGGATTTGTCTTTTCAGGGGTATCACCGGATAATCGTTTGATGGAAGTTGTTGAGTTACCAGAGAAAAAATTCTTTGTTGCAGCACAATACCATCCAGAATTACAATCACGTCCTAACCATGCTGAAGAGCTTTACACAGCTTTTGTAACAGCAGCAGTTGAAAATATGAAATAACTTTATCGCCTCCCAGTATTAGGAGGCGATTTTATTTTTTTAGATAGTTTCACTATCAAAGTATCATTAGCTCTTTTCTTTTTCTAAAAATAAGGTATAATAGGTTGCATGAAAAAGATTCGATTATCAAAGTTTATTAAAATGATTGTTGTTATTTTGTTTTTAATTAGTGTAGCAGCTAGTTTTTATTTTTTCCACGTTGCCCAAGTTCGAGATGATAAATCCTTTATTTCAAATGGTCAACGTAAGCCTGGAAACTCTTTATATGCTTATGATAAATCCTTTGATAAGCTATTAAAGCAAAAAATAGAAATGACAAACCAAAATATAAAGCAAGTTGCTTGGTATGTTCCTGCTGCTAAGAAAACTCATAAGACAGCTGTTGTCGTTCATGGTTTTGCGAATAGCAAAGAGAATATGAAGGCATATGGTTGGCTGTTTCATAAGTTAGGATACAATGTTCTTATGCCTGACAATATTGCACATGGTGAAAGTCATGGGCAGTTGATAGGCTATGGCTGGAACGACCGCGAGAACATTATCAAATGGACAGAAATGATAGTTGATAAGAATCCATCAAGCCAAATTACTTTATTTGGTGTTTCAATGGGTGGAGCAACAGTCATGATGGCTAGTGGTGAAAAATTACCTAGTCAGGTTGTTAATATCATTGAAGATTGCGGTTATTCTAGTGTTTGGGATGAATTAAAATTTCAGGCTAAAGAGATGTATGGTTTACCAGCCTTCCCACTCTTATATGAAGTTTCAACAATTTCTAAAATCAGAGCAGGTTTTTCGTATGGACAAGCAAGTAGTGTCGAACAATTGAAAAAGAATAATTTACCAGCCCTCTTTATTCATGGTGATAAGGATAATTTTGTTCCAACAAGTATGGTTTATGACAACTATAAAGCTACAGCAGGTAAGAAAGAGCTTTATATTGTAAAAGGGGCAAAACATGCGAAATCTTTTGAAACAGAGCCAGAAAAATATGAGAAACGTATCTCTAGTTTTTTGAAAAAATATGAAAAATAATATTGACAACAATATGATAAGTTGATATAATTTATTATGTTGTTAAGCGGGGATGGCGGAATTGGCAGACGCGCAAGACTAAGGATCTTGTGACCGCTTTTGGTCGTGAGGGTTCAAGTCCCTCTCTCCGCAGACTAGTCGAGTTCATTTGGAACTCGACTTTTTGCATATTTAAGATAAAGATGGAGTATCACATGTCAAAAGTACGTGGCTTTGAATTAGTTAGCCAATTTAGCAATAAAGAGTTATTACCAAAACGAGAAACAGCTCACGCAGCTGGCTATGATTTAAAAGTAGCTAAAAAAACGGTTATTGAACCTGGTGAAATTACATTGGTCCCGACCGGTATTAAAGCACACATGCAACCAGGGGAGGTCCTGTACCTTTATGATCGTTCATCGAATCCACGTAAAAAAGGGATTGTCCTAATAAATTCAGTTGGTGTTATTGATGGTGACTACTATAATAACCAAGTCAATGAAGGACATATTTTTGCACAGATGCAAAATATTACTGATCAGGCTGTTATTTTAGAAGAAGGGGAACGGATTGTTCAGGCTGTTTTTGCCCCATTCTTATTGGCAGATGACGATCAGGCTACAGGAATGCGTACAGGTGGTTTTGGTAGTACTGGAAAATAAAATTATTTTACGAATAATGTTAGAAAAGGCTAGACTTACTTCTTAGCCTTTTTTGATGAGAGTAAACTTATATTTTCTCTAACTTGGTGTGATATAATGAGTGTACTAGTTATTTGGTACCAAGCTATCATATTAATTTAGAAGTTATAAAGGAGGCCTGAGTGGCTAAGAAAAAATCAGTCTTCACCTGTCAAGAGTGTGGTTACCAATCACCTAAGTATTTGGGACGTTGTCCAAATTGCTCAGCCTGGTCTTCATTTGTAGAAGAGGTTGAAGTTCAAGAAGTTAAAAATGCACGAGTTAGTTTGAACGGTGAAAAGTCCCGACCGACGAAGTTAAAAGATGTTTCCTCAATTAACTATTCTAGAACTAAGACTGATATGGATGAATTTAACCGTGTTCTAGGAGGCGGCGTTGTACCAGGAAGTTTGGTTCTGATTGGAGGAGACCCTGGGATAGGTAAATCTACTTTATTACTACAAGTATCAACTCAGCTAGCTAATAAAGGTACAGTATTATATGTCTCAGGTGAGGAATCTGCAGAACAGATTAAGTTACGAAGTGAGCGTCTAGGCGATATCGATAATGAATTTTACCTTTATGCCGAGACTAATATGCAAAGTATTCGGTCGGAGATTGAGAAGATTAAACCAGATTTTCTTATTATTGATTCTATACAAACTATTATGAGTCCCGAAGTATCAAGTGTCCAAGGCTCTGTTAGCCAAGTTCGCGAAGTGACCGCTGAGTTGATGCAGTTAGCTAAAACTAATAATATTGCTACTTTTATTGTAGGTCATGTGACTAAGGAGGGAACATTAGCAGGCCCTCGAATGCTAGAACATATGGTGGATACGGTTCTTTATTTTGAAGGGGAGCGTCATCACACGTTCCGTATTTTACGGGCAGTCAAAAACCGTTTTGGTTCGACCAATGAAATAGGTATCTTTGAAATGCAGTCGGGTGGTCTAGTTGAAGTTTTGAATCCAAGTCAAGTTTTTCTTGAAGAACGTTTAGACGGTGCAACAGGATCTGCTATTGTTGTTACTATGGAAGGAACAAGGCCTATTTTAGCAGAGGTTCAAGCTTTAGTGACTCCAACTGTTTTTGGAAATGCTAAGCGCACAACCACAGGTCTTGACTTTAATCGTGTCAGTCTTATTATGGCAGTTCTAGAAAAACGTTGTGGTTTATTGCTTCAAAATCAAGATGCCTATTTAAAATCAGCGGGTGGTGTTAAATTGGATGAACCAGCAATTGATTTAGCTGTTGCTGTAGCTATTGCTTCCAGTTACAAAGAAAAACCCACAAATCCAAAAGAATCATTTATTGGAGAAATTGGACTCACTGGTGAGATTCGTCGCGTGACACGTATTGAGCAACGTATTAATGAGGCTAGTAAATTGGGCTTTACTAAAATTTACGCACCAAAGAATTCTCTAGCTGGGATTGAAATACCTAAAGGCATTGATGTTATTGGTGTGACAACTGTTAGTCAGGTCTTAAAAGCAGTGTTTTCAACATAATGATTAGATTCGGTTCAGCCGAATCTTTTTTGGTGGCGAGAGACATTTCGTGAAAAATAATGGGCAAAATGATAATATAAAAGGGTTGGTATTTAGTAAATATCGAATGATGTTACACTAACAAAGGAGATCTCTATGACCACTTATTTTGATAACTTTTTAAAAACCAATCAAGCCTATGCTGACTTACATGGAACAGCTCATCTACCTATCAAGCCAAAGACAAAGGTTGCTATTGTAACCTGTATGGATTCTCGTTTACACGTTGCTCAAGCTCTAGGGCTAGATTTAGGAGATGCTCATATTTTACGTAATGCTGGTGGACGAGTTACAGACGATGTTCTACGTTCTTTAGTTATTTCGCAACAACAATTAGGAACACGAGAAATCGTTGTTCTACACCATACAGATTGTGGAGCACAGACGTTTACTAACGAAGCTTTTGCTACTCAATTACAGAGAGATTTGGGTGTTGATATGCATGGACATGATTTTCTTCCTTTTAATGATATTGAAGAAAGCGTTCGTGAGGATGTGGCAAAATTACATGCTTCTCCATTAATCCCAAATGATGTTGTTATTTCTGGTGCTATTTATGATGTAGATACTGGTCGTATGGTGGAAGTTAAATAGAAAAAATCCTGTCCTTAGCGATGGGTTTTTTTATTTTAGAAAACTAGATTTAAAGGTAACAGTTAGGCTTATCATGCCTTATGCTGGAATTCAGACAGAGGAAACATCTTTTGCTATACTGAAACTATATTATAAAAGCGGAGGAAATTTAAAATGAAAAAATATGATGTCATTGTTCTTGGTTTTGGTAAAGCAGGTAAAACATTAGCAGCAAAATTAGCAACACAAGGTAAAAGCGTTGCAATGGTCGAAGAAGACGATAAAATGTATGGGGGAACATGTATCAACATTGGATGTATTCCGACAAAAACGCTTTTAGTATCAGCTAGCAAAAATCACGATTTTCAAGAAGCTATGACTACTAGAAATGAAGTTACAAGTCGTTTACGTGCTAAAAATTTTGCTATGTTGGATAATAAAGACACTGTGGATGTTTATAATGCTAAAGCTCGCTTTATATCAAATAAAGTGGTCGAATTAACAGGAGGAGCTGACAAACAAGAACTTACAGCTGATGTTATTATTATCAATACTGGTGCTAAGTCAGTACAATTACCAATCCCAGGATTAGCTGATTCTCAACATGTTTATGATTCAACGGCAATCCAAGAATTGGCTCATCTTCCTAAACGGTTAGGTATCATTGGAGGCGGTAATATTGGTCTTGAATTTGCGACTTTATATTCTGAATTAGGGAGCAAAGTGACAGTTATTGATAGTCAATCTCGTATCTTTGCGCGTGAGGAAGAGGAATTATCAGAGATGGCTCAAGATTATTTAGAAGAGATGGGAATATCTTTTAAATTATCAGCCGATATCAAATCTGTGCAAAATGAAGATGAAGACGTTGTTATTAGCTTTGAGGATGAAAAATTAAGCTTTGATGCAGTATTATATGCAACAGGACGTAAGCCAAATACAGAAGGTTTAGCACTTGAAAATACAGATATTAAATTGACAGAACGTGGAGCTATTGCTGTTGATGAATATTGCCAAACTTCTGTTGAGAATATTTTTGCAGTTGGTGATGTTAATGGCGGCCCTCAATTCACATATATTTCTTTAGATGACTCACGTATTGTCTTAAATTATTTGAATGGTGATAAGGATTATTCTCTAAAAAATCGAGGAGCAGTACCGACTTCAACCTTTACAAATCCTCCTTTAGCAACGGTAGGTCTAGATGAAAAGACCGCTAAGGAAAAAGGATATCAAGTTAAATCTAATAGCCTTCTTGTTTCTGCCATGCCACGTGCACATGTTAATAATGACCTTAGAGGTATTTTTAAAGTTGTGGTAGATACTGAGACAAATCTTATTTTGGGAGCTCGCTTATTTGGTGCAGAATCCCATGAATTAATTAATATCATCACAATGGCAATGGATAATAAAATCCCATATACTTATTTCCAAAAACAAATTTTCACTCACCCAACAATGGTAGAGAATTTTAATGATTTGTTTAACTTTTAAGAATATTTTTAAAAAGTAAGGCAATTTTGCTTTACTTTTTTTATCGAAAATTAGTGTGGCTATTATTACTGATTATCATTTTTAGTGATTTAGTGGTATAATAGGGTTGATTGGCAATCATCTGTAAGAGTTTGAATGATGTTTTGCCCCCTTGACTAATTCAGTTAAACTGAAAAAGTTTACTATCAGAAAATATAGGAGTAGAATTTTGGCTAATAAGATTCGTGTGCGTTATGCACCAAGTCCAACAGGATTGTTACACATCGGAAATGCGCGTACTGCGCTCTTTAACTACCTTTATGCTCGCCATCATGGTGGGGATTTTGTTATTCGTATTGAAGATACTGACCGAAAACGCCACGTCGAAGATGGTGAACGCTCTCAATTGGAGAACTTACGTTGGCTAGGTATGGACTGGGATGAAAGCCCTGAAACACATGAAAATTATCGTCAATCAGAACGCCTTGAGCTCTACCAACGTTATATTGATCAGTTGTTAGCAGAAGGTAAAGCCTACAAGTCCTATGTGACTGAGGAAGAATTAGCAGCAGAGCGTGAACGCCAAGAATTGGCAGGCGAAACACCTCGCTATATCAACGAATTTATCGGAATGTCAGAAACTGAAAAAGAAGCTTACATTGCAGAACGTGAAGCATCAGGCATCATTCCGACAGTACGCCTTGCTGTTAATGAATCTGGGATTTATAAATGGACTGATATGGTAAAAGGTGACATTGAGTTTGAAGGCTCTAATATCGGCGGAGACTGGGTTATTCAGAAGAAAGATGGTTATCCAACTTACAATTTCGCAGTAGTTATTGATGATCATGACATGCAAATTTCGCATGTTATTCGTGGCGATGACCATATTGCAAATACGCCAAAACAATTAATGGTTTATGAAGCACTCGGTTGGGAAGCGCCACAATTTGGTCACATGACATTGATTATAAACTCAGAGACTGGTAAGAAATTATCAAAACGCGACACCAATACTCTTCAATTTATCGAAGACTATCGTAAAAAAGGTTATATGTCGGAAGCTGTCTTTAATTTCATTGCCCTTCTTGGTTGGAATCCTGGTGGAGAAGAAGAAATCTTCTCACGCGAGCAATTAATTAATCTATTTGATGAAAATCGTCTTAGCAAATCACCAGCAGCATTCGATCAGAAGAAGATGGATTGGATGAGTAATGATTACCTAAAAAATGCTGATTTTGAGAGTGTTTTTGCACTTTGCAAACCATTCTTAGAAGAAGCTGGTCGACTTACAGACAAAGCTGAAAAATTAGTTGAGCTTTATAAACCTCAATTAAAATCAGCTGATGAGATTGTACCATTAACAGACCTTTTCTTTGCAGATTTTCCAGAATTAACAGAAGCCGAAAAAGAAGTAATGGCAGCAGAAACAGTCCCAACAGTCTTATCTGCTTTTAAGGAAAAGTTAGTATCGCTTTCTGACGAAGAATTCACTAGAGATACTATTTTCCCTCAAATTAAGGCTGTTCAAAAAGAAACAGGTATTAAAGGTAAGAACCTATTTATGCCTATTCGTATTGCGGTTTCTGGTGAAATGCATGGACCAGAGTTACCAGATACTATTTATTTATTAGGTAAAGAAAAATCAGTTCAACATATCGATAATATGTTAGCAAAATTATAATATAAAAAGTCGTGAATTTTCACGACTTTTTGTGTACTTTTACCAATTGTATTTTTCAACATTGTCTTTGGTAACAAGGTAAATTGGAGAAATTGTTTCTTTCTCTACTTTTTTGCCTTTATAATGATCAATTGCTGCTTGAATTGCTATTTCTCCCATCTTAGCTGGTTGTTGTGCAATAGTGGCTGAAATATCTCCTTTTTTAATGGCATCATGGGCATCTGGCTGACCATCAATTCCTACGATAAGAACATTTTGCAAGCCAGCAGATTTGACAGCCTGTGCAGCCCCAAGTGCCATTTCATCATTTTGTGCGAAAATAATTTGGACATCTTTATGTCCTTGAATCATATTTTGTGTAGTATTCAAAGCTTTGGCGCGGTCAAAATTGGCAGATTGGCTTGAAAGAATGTCAAGTTTAGATTTTGCAACTGAATGAAATCCTTTACCACGGTCTACAGTAGCAGAGGCACCTGGTACTCCAGATAATTCAAAGGCTTTTGCTTTTTTGCCTAGTTTTTTAACAGCATAATCCGCAGCCATCTTACCAGCAGCAACGTTATCTGAAGCGACAGTAGTTAATACTTTGCCTCCCTCACTACCACGGTCCATTAGAATAACAGGAATATTAGCGTTGTTTGCAGACTTAATAGCTGTTACAATAGCTTTTGAGTCAACGGGATTAATCAAAATAGCATCTACGTTTTGACTAATAAAGTTTTGGACATCATCTGCTTGACGTGCGGCGTCATCTTGAGCATCAGCTACCTTAATGCTTATTTTTTTATTGCTAGCATATTTGTCAATACCGTCTTTCATCGCAACAAAGTAGGGATTGTTAGTTGTTGAAATAGATACACCTAGTTTCAAGTTTTTAGCAGATTTTTTGGTTACATTTTTTGTAGAATTCCCAGTAGAATTTCCAAGTCCAGTTTTACCACATGCACCTAGAATGAGGACAATAGACATCAATAAGGCTAGAAAGCCAAGTTTTTTTCCAAATTTCATTTGAAACTCCTTTAGATAAAATATAATGAATTTATAGAAATTAGAGTAAAGACTATTTTGCTACTTTAAAGCGATCAAGTAAAACAGCCATTAAAATAACGATACCTTTCACAACTTGTTGCCAAAATGCAGAGACACCAATGATGTTTAATCCATTGTTCAGGACACCAATAATGAGAGCACCAATCAATGTTCCAATGATACGTCCTTTCCCACCAGATAAAGACGTTCCACCTAAGACAACGGCGGCAATAGCATCCATCTCATAACTTGCTCCAGCTGTTGGTTGTGCTGAGCTAAGGCGTGATGTGATAATTAACCCAGAAATGGAAGCCATGATACCTGAGATAGTGTAGATGATAATTTTAACTTTGTTTAACTTAATACCCGAGATATACGCTGCTTTTTCATTACCTCCTAAAGCGTAAACAGATTTCCCGAAGGCTGTTTTATGTAACAAAATATACAAAATAATAAAAGTAAGAAACATGAGAATGACTGGGAATGGGATACCAACAATATAGCCTTGTCCCAAAAATTGGAATAGAAAACTATCGGATAAGCCAGCGGTAATTGGGTTGCCGTTTGAATAAACTAGCGTTGCTCCTCTAAAGATAGTCATTGTTGCCAGTGTAACGATAAATGGTGCTAATTTTCCGTAAGAAATGAAGAGTCCGTTTAGCATTCCCAAGATGCCACCTAAGGCAACAGATAAAACGATAGCAATACCAACGGGTACTCCGTGGCCGATTAATCCAGCTGTTAATGCACTAGATAGGGCTAATATGGACCCGACTGATAAATCAATACCGCCAGTCAAAATAACGAAGGTCATCCCGAAAGCGATAAAACCATTTGCAGTTACTTGTAATAATAAATTGAGTAGATTATTGGTTGTGAGGAAATTAGGATTAATGAGTGTGATAATAACCATTAAACCAGCTAACGCAATCAGGGTTGTTAACTCTGATATATATTTCATCATATTTTTCACTTTACTTACCTCCTGTGGCTAGTTGCATAACTTTTTCTTGGTCAGCTTCTTTTCGACTGAGTTCTCCACTGATTCGACCTTCGTGCATTACCATGATGCGGTCACTAACACCTAGAATTTCAGGTAAGTCTGATGATACCATGACAATTGGAACACCTCTGTCTGCTAGTTCATTCATTAATTGGTAAATCTCTCGTTTAGCTCCGACATCAACACCACGTGTTGGCTCATCAAGAATTAAGACTTTAGGAGCAATACCAATCCATTTATCGAGAACGACCTTTTGTTGGTTACCTCCAGAAAGATTTCCAACCTCTAAATCTGGTCTCCCTGATTTAATGTAGAGGCGATTAATCAATTGTTGCACAAATGTTGTGCTTGTTTTTTCATCAAAGAAACCATGTTTGCTAAAATCTTTAGTGCTAGGGAGAGTCATATTGTCCTTGATATTGAAGTCTAGGATGAGACCTTCATCTTTTCTATTTTCGGTCAAAAAACCAATGCCCTGCTTGATAGCTTGACTTGGGCTAGTAATAGTGATTTCTTGGTTATCAATTTTCACCTTACCAGACTTCTTTTTATCAATTCCAAAGATAGTTCGCATAACTTCAGTACGCCCAGCTCCCATTAATCCAGAAAATCCAAGAATCTCGCCTTTACGGACATAAAAGGAAACGTCCTCGAAATTATCTCCACAGAGGTTACTAACTTCAAAAGCAACAGGCCCAATTTCAGAATGTTTTTCAGGATAGTAATCTTCCAATTTTCGGCCAACCATTTTTTTAACCAATTCGTCAGAATTTGTGAGTGATGTTTCTTTTGTATCTACAATGACACCATCTCTCATGACGGTTACGAAGTCAGTGATTTTAAAAATTTCCTCCATTCGATGGGAGATATAGACAATGCCCACTCCTTCTTGTTTTAAACTTCGGATAACTCGGAAAAGATTTTCAGTTTCACGATCTGTTAAAGCAGCAGTCGGTTCATCCATTACCAAAATAGAGAGTTGGTTTAGGAGACTTTTGGCGATTTCAATCATTTGTTGTTGTCCAACAGACAAGTTACCAATCGGGATGTCTAGGGGAATAGTCACACCTAATCTTTTAAAAGCTTCAAGTGCTTTTTGTCTCATTAATTTTTGATTGAGTAAGCCAAAAGTTGTCTTGATTTCACGTCCAAGAAAGAGATTTTCCAAGACAGTCATTTCCGGCCAAGTATTCATCTCTTGGTGAATAAAACTAATGCCAAATTCCTCTGCTTCTTGAGGGTTTGAAAAAGTTCGTTCCTCGCCATCAATATAAATAGTTCCTGTACTTGCTGGAAAAAGTCCTGTTAGAATGTTCATTAAGGTTGATTTACCCGCACCATTTTCACCCATAAGCGCGTGTATTTGACCAGATTGTAATTCCAAATCAATCTTCTCTAGAACTTTATTAGTACCGAAGGATTTGGAGATATTCCTCATGTCAATTTTCATGGACTAAACTCCTTTCTAGATGATAACACCAGATTGTAGAATAATATTTGAATACGGTGTATTTTCACCTGTACGAATAACTGCTTTGACATCTTGGGTCATTTGTTTTAAATGATCGTGACTGACGTACTCTATGCTAACAGAGTTATCAAGTTTAGCTAATAACCTTGATAATTGATCCGGATTTGCTTCCTTGATTTCTTCTGCTAAAATGACTTTTTCAACTAAGATATTCTCTAAATAGATATCAAGTACCTCTTGGAAACTAGGTATTCCAGAGGTCAAAGACAAATCAATCTTTGGAATGCCATTTGGAACAGGTAGACCCAGATCTCCAATACAAACTCGATCAGTATGCCCAAGGTCATCTGCTAATTTAGCGAGATGACTATTTAATATGCCAGTCTTTTTCATAATGTTGGTTGTCCTCCATTTCTTTAATTGTAGGCATGCCACCCTGTGCACCAAATTTTTGCACGGATAAGTGAGCAGCTAGAGTTGCAAAACGTAAGGCATTAGCAATCTTAAATTTTTTCGAGATAGCATAACCGAATGCACCGTTAAAAGTATCACCTGCACCAGTTGTATCAACAGCTTTAGTTTCTAAGGCAGGAATTAAATGGCTTTCTTTTCCATCAGAGTAGATGGCTCCTTTTGTGCCGAGTGTTACAATTAGTTTTTCAGGATATGTGGCTAATATATCCTCTAGTTTTTGGTTTGGGAACAGCTCTTGACATTCGTGTTCATTTGGTGTGAAATAATCGACCTTATCGAGCATCTCAATATCAGTCTTTCTAGATGGTGCAGGATTATAGAGTAATTTAATACTATGTTCTTTACAAAAATTAGCAATTTTCATATTTGCTTGATGAGGAATTTCATTTTGTAATACAACTAAATCAGCTTCTTTAATTATTGACCACTCCTGAGACCACTTTTTAGTATCAACTTTTCCGTTGGCTCCAGGACAGTAAATGATTCGATTATCATTATTATAAAGAGTGATTTGGGCAACACCTGAAGAAGATGGTATCGTTCCCACAAAATCCGTAGTAACATGGTTTTTGTTTAAATTATCCAAAAGAATGGGACCAAAAGAATCCTCGCCAATGGCACCAAGAATAGTAATATTATCTCGATCTTGGCTAAGACGCCCAATAGCGACAGCCTGATTAGCACCTTTACCTCCTGGAACCATTGAAAAACGTTGGCCAAATACGGTTTCTCCCTCTTTGGCGATACGATTGGTTTCCATAACTAAGTCCATGGAAATACTACCGATAATGACAATGTTACTCATCTATTTTCCTCCTTAGGGTTTCACGTTCGACATAATGAACGGGTAATTTAATACGCTTATTGGTAATAGGTAATTGATTAGTAATTTTGAAAATTAATTCAGCTGCTTTTTGTCCCATAATATATGATGATTGGTGAATAGTTGACAACGAAGGGTAGATAAATTGGCTCATTAAAATATCATCATAACCAATAATTTGTACATCTTCAGGGATTCGCTTCCCTCGATTAAGAATCTCGTGTAGGTAGGCAATAGCATGTATATCAGATGGAGCGATAATGCTATCAATATCTGGATGGTGGTCAAGTAAAGTTTTCGCTTCAATTTGAATCTCTGCAAAATCAAAACTGGCACTATCTTCGATAGCAAAACGAGCCCCTTTGTTTAATAGGTAATTTTGGCTTCCTTGAAACCTTTGATTAAGGTTATCAGCTTTATCTAGCGGACCACGAATGAGTAATATATTGGTAGCACCTGCTGTCCAAATAGCTTGAGCTGCTAATTTTCCTCCCTCTTTATTATCAGAGAAAACGCCGTACTGTGTTTCTTGATTAACGCGGTCAACAACTACAACTGGAATATCTATTTCAGGATGATTTTTGGTGAAATCGTGTGTTGTAATAATCCCTGCAGCATTACTTTGTAATAGCACATTTAAGTACTCTTCTTCTAAATGGCTCTTGTTATTTGTGTTGCCAAGCATGACACGATAACCCTGTTCTTTTAGAAATTCTTCAACTCCTCTAGCAAGTCTTGGAAAGAAAGGGTTTGAAATATCGGGAAGTAGTAATCCAACAAGTTGATTTTTTTTGGTTTTCAGAGATTGTGCAAGGAAATTTGGAACATAATGGAGTTCGCGGATAGCTTGCTCGATTTTTTGACTTGCTTTTTGACTAACGTAACCATTTTGGGATATATACCTTGAGACAGTAGATGTTGATACGCCAGCTTTCTCGGCGACTTGTCTAATCGTACTCATAGAAACTCCTTTCTTTTATTGTGGGAACGGTTTCATAATTAGAATTGTAATCGCTTACTAAAAAATTGTCAAGCTATTTTTTAAATAATTTAATGATAAAATATCATTATTTTTAGAGGTCATATTCAAGTCATAAAGCTGTGATACTATGTTCACATCAAAAGATCAAAGGAGAAAAACCATGTCACATGCTTGGAAAGAATTAACCTTTTATAAGAAAAAATACCTCCTGATTGAATTGCTAATCATTGTTATGATGTTCATGGTAGTTTTTTTATCAGGTTTAGCAAACGGTTTAGGTAGAGCTGTTAGTGCTGCTATTGAAAATAACCCAGCTCAAACCTATATTTTGAATGAAGGTGCTGAACAAGTGATTACATCATCTGTATTGACAACTAAAGATCAGACAGATTTAAACAGTTTGAATTTAAAAGATAGTACCACTTTAAATATTCAACGTTCGAGTTTAACTCGACAAGGACATGAAAAGAAAATTGATATTTCTTATTTTGCTATTGATAAAGATTCTTTTATGGCACCTACACTTTCTGAGGGAAAACAACTGACAAGTTACAAAAAAGCTATTATTTTAAATGATAGTTTAAAAGCTGAAGGGATAAAGTTAGGTGATAAAGTGATTGATAAGTCATCATCTATATCACTAACAGTCGTTGGATTTGTCCATAATAGTATGTATGGTCACGGACCTGTGGCATTTATTGATAAAGACATTTATACCGAAATTAATAAAAAGATTAATCCTCAATACCAGTTCTTACCTCAGGCATTAGTTATGAAAAATGATAAAAGTATATCTCATTTACCAACTCAATTAGAAGCTGTTAGTAAAAAAGATGTCATTCAACATATTCCTGGTTATAGTGCCGAACAATCCACTTTGAATATGATTTTATGGGTCCTTGTCGTAGCTTCAGCTGGTATTTTAGGTGTCTTTTTCTACATCATCACACTTCAAAAGCGTCATGAATTTAGCGTCATGAAAGCTATTGGGACAAAAATGTCAGAGATTGCCCTATTTCAATTGAGTCAAGTCATCATATTGGCACTGTTTGGTATCATTGTTGGAGATGGATTGGCGATTGCTCTCTCTTATGTATTACCAGCTCAAATGCCATTTGTTATTAATTGGCAAAATATTATTTTAGTATCGTTTGTATTTTTAGTCATTGCAATGATTAGTAGTGCTCTGTCAATTGTAAAAGTTGCTAAAATCGACCCAGTCGAAGTTATTAATGGGGGAGGAGAATAATGTCAGCAATCTTAGAATTAAAACACATCTCAAAACACTATCCAGATGGAGATGAGCTTTTATCAATATTAGATAATTTAGATTTATCAGTTTCTGCAGGTGAGTTTGTAGCTATACTGGGACCCTCAGGTTCAGGTAAAAGCACACTTTTATCCATTGCAGGGTTACTTCTTGGCGCAGATCAAGGTAGTTTGTATGTCAATCATGAGAACGTTACGGATTTGTCTCAAAGACAAAGAACACAATTGCGCCGTGAAGCACTAGGTTTTATATTTCAAAGTCATCAACTGCTTCCTTATTTAACAATCCAAGAACAGTTGCAACAAGAGGCTCGATTTGCAAAACACTATGATAAGAAAACAAGCTTGGAAGAAATTAATAAATTATTATCAGATTTAGGAATAGAGCAGTGTGCACATAAATACCCTAACCAATTATCGGGAGGACAAAAGCAACGCGCAGCAATTGCTAGAGCATTTATTAATCATCCTAAGGTTATCTTGGCAGATGAGCCAACAGCTAGCCTTGATGAAGAACGTGGGCGTCAAGTTACAGAACTTATTCGTCAGGAAGTTAAATCACATAATACTGCAGCTATTATGGTGACACACGATGAGCGCGTTCTAGATTTAGTAGATACCGTTTATCGTTTAAAGGACGGGAAATTAGTTAAAGAAAACTTCTAACTTGTGTTACAATAAGCTAGAGGTGATTTAATGATTAAAATATTAGTTGTAGAGGATAACATTGTTCAACAAAAAATCATTACCACAAAATTAACACAAGAGGGCTACCAATTTATCACTGCTTCAAATGGACAAGAAGCTCTAAATTGTCTAGATACAGAAGAAGTACAATTGATTATAACTGATATCATGATGCCCATGATGGATGGTTATCAATTAATTCAAGAACTCAGGTCAGCTGCTTATAATGTCCCAATCATTGTTATGACAGCAAAATCACAAATGGAAGATATGACAAAAGGGTTTGGCCTTGGTGCAGATGATTATATGGTTAAGCCTGTGCAGTTACAAGAATTAGCTTTACGTATTAAGGCACTCTTGAGGAGAGCTAATATTGTAGCTCAACATCAGCTAATTATTGGGAATACTTGTCTTAATGAAGATGAATTAAGCTTGAAATATTTTGAGCAAGAAATTGTATTTCCTCAGAAAGAATTTAGGGTTCTTTTCCACTTACTTAGCTATCCTAATAGGATTTTCACACGTTTAGAACTATTGGATAGTATTTGGGGAATGGATACTGATTTAGATGAGCGGGTGGTAGATGCTTGCATCAATAAAATTAGACGAAAAGTAGAACACTTACCAGATTTTAAGATTGAGACGGTGAGAGGGGTAGGGTATCGTGCAAAAAATGACTAAGCTAAGGCGATTTCGGTTTCCGTTAAGATTTTATTTCACATTAATGTTTGTGTTAACGATGCTTTTCTCAGTCCTAGCTTCTCTTTTACTAGTTGCAGCAATAGTTTTTACTTTTTTTCAAGGAGTCTTAACTACTCATGTATTACAAGTTAGCGCTCTCGCTGTTGTTTTTTTAAGCCTTGTGATAGCTAGTATTAGTATGTGGTACGGTTCTTATCATTTAACAAAACCAATTTTAGATATTAGCCGTATTGTGTCCAATGTTGCAGACGGTGACTTTGAAGGGCATATTTATCGAAACAGTAATCGTCGTAAATCCTATGAGTATTATAATGAATTGGATGAGCTATCTGAAAGTATTAATCAGATGATTGTTTCTTTATCTCATATGGATCATATGCGAAAAGACTTTATCACTAATGTTTCTCATGAGCTAAAGACTCCGATTGCTGCAGTAGCTAATATTGTAGAACTATTACAAGATCCAGAATTAGATGAAGAAACACAAAGTGAGTTATTAGGTCTTGTTAAAACAGAGAGCCTAAGGTTAACAAGATTATGTGATACGATGTTGCAAATGTCGCGCGTGGATAATCAGGAGACTATTGGGGAGCTATCCTCTGTTCGTGTAGATGAACAAATTCGTCAAGCAATGATTAGTTTAACAGAACGTTGGCAAGCTAAAAGAATAAATTTTCAACTGGATTCAAAACCATATACTGTTTACTCAAACTCTGACTTACTGATGCAAGTTTGGATAAACCTTTTAGATAATGCAATAAAATATTCCGATGATATTGTAGACTTACGTGTACGAATGGAAGAAACTAATAATCATTATCTGAGAGTTATTATTTCTGATAAAGGTAGGGGAATTTCTCAATATGATGTTCAGCATATATTTGATAAATTTTACCAAGCGGATCAGTCGCATAATCAACAAGGAAATGGATTAGGACTAGCAATAGTTAAACGTATAATTGTTCTTTGTAAGGGACGTATTAGTGTCTCCAGTCAGTTTGAAATTGGAACAGAATTTTGTGTAGAACTACCTTTATCATAATTATTTAAAACAATAACTGCCAATTGGCGGTTATTGTTTTATTTTTTTAGAAATAAATATACTAAAAATAGACAAAAACTATAAAAATATTTGACAATAAATATATCAAGTGTATAATATTACAAAACATAGGAATTTGGAAGGGGATTTTTTATGGGAAAAGAAAAATTAATTTTAGCTTATTCTGGTGGTTTAGATACCTCTGTTGCTATAGCTTGGTTAAAAAAAGATTATGACGTTATTGCTGTCTGTATGGATGTTGGCGAAGGTAAAGATCTTGATTTTATTCACGATAAGGCTTTAACAATAGGTGCCATAGAATCTTATATTTTAGATGTTAAAGATGAGTTCGCTGAGCATTTTGTGTTACCAGCTTTACAGGCACATGCGATGTATGAACAAAAATACCCGCTTGTTTCAGCGCTTAGTCGTCCAATTATTGCTCAAAAATTAGTTGAAATGGCACATCAAACAGGTGCGACCACAATTGCCCATGGATGTACAGGTAAAGGAAATGACCAAGTGCGTTTTGAAGTTGCAATTGCAGTACTAGATCCTGAATTAAAAGTAATTGCCCCTGTTCGTGAGTGGAAGTGGCATCGTGAAGAGGAAATTACTTTTGCAAAAGCTAACGGCGTACCTATTCCAGCAGATTTAGATAACCCTTATTCTATAGACCAAAATTTATGGGGACGTGCCAATGAATGTGGTGTGCTTGAGAATCCTTGGAATCAAGCGCCAGAAGAAGCTTTTGGTATTACAAAATCACCAGAAGAAGCTCCTGATTGTGCAGAATATATTGATATTACGTTCCAAAATGGGAAGCCTATAGCTATAAACAATCAAGAAATGACACTAGCAGATTTGATTTTATCGCTAAATGAAATTGCAGGAAAACATGGTATTGGACGCATTGATCATGTTGAAAATCGTTTAGTCGGTATCAAATCACGTGAAATTTATGAATGTCCTGCGGCAATGGTACTGTTAGCTGCTCATAAAGAAATTGAAGATTTAACATTAGTCCGTGAAGTGTCTCATTTTAAACCTATCCTTGAAAATGAACTATCAAATCTTATTTATAATGCTTTATGGTTTAGTCCAGCTACAAAAGCTATCATTGCCTATGTCAAAGAAACACAAAAAGTGGTTAATGGTACTACAAAAGTTAAGTTATATAAAGGTTCTGCCAAAGTCGTTGCTCGCCACTCGTCTAATTCATTATATGATGAGAACTTAGCAACTTATACAGCTGCTGATAACTTTGATCAAGATGCAGCAGTTGGTTTTATCAAACTCTGGGGACTTCCAACCCAAGTTAATGCACAAGTAAACAAAGGATAAATAAAGGAAGATAAGAGGATGACAAAAAATCATAAGTTATGGGGTGGTCGTTTTGAAAGTAGTCTTGAAAAATGGGTTGAAGAGTTCGGTGCATCAATCAGTTTCGACCAAAAGTTAGCTCCCTATGATATGAAGGCTTCTATGGCCCATGTCACAATGTTAGGCAAAACGGATATTATTAGTCAAGAAGAAGCAGGCTTGATAAAAGATGGTTTAAAAATACTGCAAGATAAATACAGAGCAGGTCAATTGACTTTTAGCATATCAAATGAAGACATTCATATGAACATAGAGAGCTTATTAACCGCTGAAATTGGAGAAGTAGCAGGTAAGCTTCATACTGCACGTTCACGAAATGATCAAGTGGCTACAGATATGCACCTTTATTTGAAAGATAAATTGCAAGAAATGTTGAAGAAATTGCTTCATTTACGAACAACCTTAGTTAATTTAGCAGAAAATCATATCTATACTGTTATGCCAGGATATACACATTTACAACATGCTCAGCCGATTTCATTTGGACATCATCTAATGGCTTACTATAATATGTTTACGCGTGATACAGAGCGATTAGAGTTTAATATGAAACACACCGATCTATCACCATTAGGAGCAGCAGCTCTAGCAGGGACCACGTTTCCTATTGACCGCCATATGACAACTCGTTTATTAGATTTTGAAAAACCATATAGTAATTCGCTTGATGCTGTCTCAGATCGTGATTTTATCATAGAATTTTTATCCAATGCTAGCATTTTAATGATGCATTTATCACGTTTTTGTGAAGAAATCATTAATTGGTGCAGTTATGAATATCAATTCATCACATTATCAGATACTTTCTCTACAGGATCATCTATTATGCCTCAAAAGAAAAATCCTGATATGGCAGAATTAATTCGAGGGAAGACAGGCCGTGTTTATGGAAATTTATTTAGTTTACTAACTGTTATGAAATCATTGCCGTTAGCTTATAACAAAGATTTACAAGAAGATAAAGAAGGGATGTTTGATAGCGTAGAAACAGTCAGCATAGCTATTGAAATCATGGCTAATATGCTTGAGACAATGACTGTGAATGAGCACATAATGATGACCTCAACGGAGACTGATTTTTCAAATGCAACAGAATTAGCAGATTATTTAGCAAGTAAGGGGATACCTTTCAGAAAAGCACATGAAATTGTAGGTAAATTGGTTTTAGAATGCAGTAAAAATGGTTCTTATTTACAGGATATACCTTTAAAATATTATCAAGAAATTTCAGAGTTGATAGAAAACGATATCTATGAGATATTAACTGCAAAGACAGCAGTTAAACGAAGAAATTCATTAGGAGGAACAGGGTTTGACCAGGTTAAAGAACAGATCCTGTTGGCACGTAAAGAATTGAAAGCGGAATGACTGCTTTCTGAAAAAAACCTCGTTTAACTCTGTTAAGTTTCTCACGTATTTTCAGTAAAAAACTAGCATTTTTTATAGAATTGTGCTAGAATTAACATGTAAGTGGGCAACGCCCAAAAAATAAATAGGAGGCCTGAATAATGGCAATCGTTTCAGCAGAAAAATTCGTCCAAGCAGCTCGTGATAACGGCTATGCAGTAGGTGGATTTAACACAAACAACCTTGAGTGGACTCAAGCTATCTTGCGCGCAGCAGAAGCTAAAAAAGCTCCAGTACTTATCCAAACTTCAATGGGTGCGGCTAAATACATGGGTGGTTACAAACTTTGTAAACAACTTATTGAAACTTTGGTTGAATCAATGGGTATTACTGTACCAGTTGCTATCCACCTTGACCACGGTCATTACGATGATGCCCTTGAGTGTATTGAAGTAGGTTACACTTCAATTATGTTTGATGGTTCACACCTTCCAGTTGAAGAAAACCTTGAAAAAGCACGCGAAGTTGTTGCTAAAGCACATGCTAAAGGTATTTCAGTAGAAGCTGAAGTTGGTACTATCGGTGGTGAAGAAGATGGTATTGTCGGTAAAGGTGAATTAGCACCAATCGAAGACGCTAAAGCTATGGTTGAAACTGGTATTGACTTCTTGGCTGCAGGTATCGGTAACATTCATGGACCATACCCAGCAAACTGGGAAGGACTTGACCTTGATCACTTGAAGAAATTGACTGAAGCTGTTCCTGGTTTCCCAATCGTGTTACACGGTGGTTCAGGTATTCCTGATGATCAAATCCAAGAAGCTATCAAACTTGGTGTTGCTAAAGTTAACGTTAACACAGAATGTCAATTAGCTTTCTGTCAAGCAACTCGTGACTACGCTGTTGAATTCAACGCTAACGAAGCTGAATACATGAAGAAAAAACTCTTTGACCCACGTAAATTCTTGAAACCTGGTTTCGATGCAATTACAGAAGCAGTTGAAGAACGTATTGACGTGTTTGGTTCAGCAAACAAAGCATAATTAACATAAAACAGATAATAGTTAAAAGCTCACTTATGGTGAGCTTTTTTTGGATTATATGACTTTTTATTAAATAGATACTCTTTAAAAATTGATATGCTTAAGATAATTTCGAATAAATGCCGCTGAATCTGTGAGTTGTTGCTCTTCTTTTGGGCTTAGTGAAAGCGAAATTCTTTCTACAATTCCTACTCTACCAATAATAGCTGGATATCCAAGGTAAACCCCTTCGGACTCATAGAAGGTAGATACAGGTAGTAACTCATGGGAATCATTTAACACAGCTAAAACGATGCGGACAGCTGCGGTAGCGATACCATAACTAGTATATTTTTTACCAAAAAAGACAGTGTGCCCGCCTTTTAAAGAAGCTTCTTTTATCTGTTCTAATTCTTCTGCTTTTAATAGTGATATAGCTGGTTGTCCTTTTACAGTTACCTGACTCCAAGCGACAAATTGGGAGTTACCCTGCTCTCCTAGATTATAACCACCGATACTCCTTGGATCAACTTGTAGGCGTTGACCAAGCACTCTTTTCATCCGAGCAGTATCCAATAAGGTTCCTGTTCCGATAACGCGTGATTTAGGAAATTGAGTATATTCTTGATAAAGCTGGGTGATGGCATCAACAGGATTAGTAACGACAATAAGGATTCCTCTAAAACCAGATGATTTTAACTTTTGGCTAACGTCGTAGACTTCTTTACTGGTAAATGGTAGTTCAGCAAAGCGATTAGCTTCTTTGTTATTCTGTAGTGAAATATCACCTAAGGCTGAAATTACAACATCAGCATCTGACAACGCGTCATAGTCGTTTAATACTATATTAGCGTGATAAGTAGCATTTGCCAGAGCATCTTGAAAATCAATCATATCAGCATTAACCTTATCAATATTAGTATCAATAAAGACATAATCATCACCAATACCTTGTGCAATAAGAGCGTGTGCAACAGTTGATCCAACGTGCCCCATGCCTATAATTCCAATTTTACGTGTCATATGAAACCTCCTTTGATTATTGTTGTCTATTATAATATTTTGAAAGAAAATGTAAACTAAAAAATGAATCAGAAGGAAGTGTGTCTTATTATAAAAAATATGTAAGCGATTTAGATAAAACAAATGAAAAAGTAATTTTGAAAAGAACTTGCTAGAAGAAGTAAGTTGTGATAGAATAGTCTAGTATGTGGTGCTAGCACATCCGTAAATATTGATCAATATAGGAGGAACTCGTAAAATGGCTAAAGTATGTTATTTCACAGGACGTAAAACAGTTTCTGGTAACAACCGTTCACACGCGATGAACCAAACAAAACGTACTGTTAAACCAAACCTTCAAAAAGTTACTGTTCTTATCGACGGTAAACCAAAAAAAGTTTGGGTTTCAGCTCGTGCGCTTAAATCTGGTAAAGTAGAACGCGTTTAATAAACTGAGAAAGCCTTAGGGCTTTTTTTAGTGTTTCTAAGGCTGATTTGATAGTTAGATGCCTCTATTTTTTTACAATAATAGTGAGATATGATAGAATAAAGTGATAAAAACTTTTTGAGGTAGTAGATATGACTGTAAAAATCAATACAAGAGATGGTCAAATTGAACTCTCTGATGACGTTATTGCAACTGTCGTTGGAGGTTCAGCAACGGAAATTTTTGGCGTTGTTGGTATGGCAAGTAAAAGTGCTATCAAAGATAACTTTCAAGCACTTTTGCGTAAGGAAAACTACGCAAAAGGTGTTGTTGTGAGGTCTAGTGAAGCGGGCATTGCAGTAGATGTTTATACTGTCATGAGTTACGGCGTCAAAATTAGTGAAGTTTCAAAAAATATTCAAGAGCGAGTGAAATTCAATCTCGAAAATCAGCTTGGTTTATCTGCTGATATGGTGAATGTTTATGTGCAAAGTATTAAGGTTGTAGGAGAAGATTAGTGTCAAAGATTACGACAAGTTTATTCCAAGAAATGGTACAAGCTGCCAGCACACGTCTGAGTAAACAGGCAGAGTATGTCAACTCATTAAATGTATTCCCAGTTCCAGATGGTGATACTGGTACGAATATGGGGATGACTATGGAAAACGGAGCCAAGGAAGTTTCGGACAAACCAGCGACGACTGTTGGAGAAGTTGGTCAAATTCTTTCTAAAGGTGTATTGATGGGAGCACGTGGAAATTCAGGTGTAATTACATCACAATTATTCCGTGGTTTTGGTCAAAGTATCAAGGATAAAGAAGAATTAACGGGTCAAGATTTGGCACACGCTTTCCAGAATGGTGTTGAAGTAGCTTATAAAGCCGTTATGAAACCAGTTGAAGGAACTATCTTGACAGTATCACGCGGTGCAGCTACCGCTGCTCTAAAGAAAGCTGAAGAAACTGATGATGCAGTTGAAGTTATGCGCGCAACTCTCAAAGGTGCTAAGCGTGCTCTTGCTAAAACACCGGAGATGCTACCTGTTCTTAAAGAGGTTGGTGTTGTTGATTCTGGTGGTCAAGGACTCGTCTTTATTTACGAAGGTTTCCTCTCAGCACTGACTGGGGAATATATCGCATCAGAAGATTTTAAAGCAACTCCCGCAACAATGACTGAAATGGTTAATGCAGAGCACCATAAAGCTGTAGTAGGCCATGTAGCCACAGAAGATATTAAATATGGCTATTGTACAGAAGTCATGGTTGGTTTAAAGCAAGGACCAACTTACGTTAAGGAATTTAACTACGAAGAATTTCAAGGTTATCTTAGCAATCTAGGGGATTCTTTACTAGTTGTTAATGATGATGAAATCGTCAAGGTTCATGTTCATACAGAAGATCCAGGTCTTGTTATGCAAGAAGGTTTGAAATATGGGTCGCTTGTGAAGGTTAAAGTTGAAAACATGCGTAACCAACATGATGCCCAAATGCAAAAGGTTGAAGTTGAAGAAACTGTCAAAGAAACTAAAGAATATGGTATTATTGCTGTTGTAGCTGGTGACGGTCTAGCTGAGATTTTTAAATCACAAGGTGTTGATTATATCATCTCTGGCGGCCAGACTATGAACCCATCTACAGAAGATATTGTAAAAGCGATTGAAAAAGTAAACGCTAGAAATGTTATTATTTTACCAAACAATAAGAACATCTTCATGGCTGCACAGTCAGCTGCAGATGTCGTTGATATTCCAGCAGCAGTAGTAGAGACACGTACAGTTCCACAAGGATTTACTAGCTTACTTGCTTTTGATCCTGCTAAGTCTCTTGAAACTAATGTAGCTGATATGACAAATAGCCTCTCAGATGTCATTAGTGGTAGTGTGACTTTAGCTGTTCGTGATACAACGATAGATGGCCTTGAAATTCATGAAAACGACATCCTTGGGATGGTTGATGGTAAAATTCTAGTATCTACACCAGATATGGAAAAAGCACTTAAAGACACTTTTGATAAAATGATTGATGAAGATAGTGAAATCGTGACAATCTATGTTGGTGAAGATGGTAAACAAGCATTAGCCGAGACCTTGTCGGAATATCTTGAGGAGACTTATGAAGATGTTGAAGTTGAGATCCACCAAGGAGATCAACCTGTATATCCATACCTCATGAGCGTTGAATAATTGATAAAATAAAAAATTAGGAGAGATACTTCTAATTTTTTATTTTATCAGAGTTTCTATTTTAGTATGATAAAGCATCAGTATTTTGAAAATTTTGACAAATTGTGTTAGAATTGTTTTAAAACATTCATACAAAGGAGATTTATGATGTCATTAATTATTCTTACGGTTATTTTGGTTTTAGTGATTGTTCTGTTGATAACTTCTTTATACGTTGTTAAACAACAGACAGTAGCCATCATTGAACGCTTTGGTAAATATCAAAAGACTGCTACTAGTGGTATTCATATTCGTGTACCATTGGGTATAGATAAGATTGCAGCACGAGTGCAGTTACGTCTTTTACAGAGTGAAATTATCGTTGAGACAAAAACAAAAGATAACGTTTTTGTCACTTTAAATATTGCTACACAATATCGTGTCAATGAAAATAACGTTACAGATGCTTATTACAAATTAATAAAGCCAGAAGCTCAGATTAAATCTTATATCGAAGATGCTTTGCGTTCATCAGTACCTAAACTTACATTAGATGAGCTATTCGAAAAGAAAGATGAAATAGCCTTGGAAGTTCAACATCAAGTGGCAGAAGAAATGTCAACATACGGCTACATCATTGTTAAGACTTTAATTACTAAGGTTGAGCCAGATGCAGAAGTAAAACAATCCATGAACGAAATCAATGCTGCACAACGTAAACGTGTAGCAGCTCAAGAATTAGCGAATGCTGATAAGATTAAAATTGTAACTGCTGCAGAAGCAGAAGCAGAAAAAGATCGTCTACATGGTGTGGGTATTGCGCAACAACGTAAAGCAATTGTAGATGGGTTAGCTGATTCGATTCAAGAATTGAAAGATGCTAACGTGACATTGACAGAAGAACAAATCATGTCTATCTTGTTAACAAATCAATATTTAGATACTTTAAATACATTTGCTATTAATGGTAATCAAACGATTTTCTTACCAAATAACCCAGAAGGTGTTGAAGATATTCGTACACAAGTTTTATCTGCTCTTAAAACAAGATAATGAACTTTTTATAGAAGCAAAATAACCAGAGCATTTGCTCTGGTTATTTTGTGTCTGACTTATTTATTATAATTGGAGAGACGGAAAAAAGTTATTTTTTACCGTAACGTTTGTACTCATGAATGATTTTCAGAGCACGTTTTCTAGTTTTAATGTTAGGACTTTTAAGTCTGCGATAGGCTGACGATAGGTCTGTTTTTTCAGCCATGATTACCTCCTATAGACAATTTATTAACGTTAACAGACACCAGTATACCACAAAAAAATTAACTGGTAAAGTACTTTGTTGATAAATTTAAAAATAAATAGCAAAGTAATTAAATATCAATCAAAAGTAATAAGCTCAAAGATATATTAAACCTTTATTAATGAGGTTTGGATTTGACAAGCGATGTTAAGTGAAAGATGAATGAGGAAAATACCCAACGAAAAAGTAGCTAATGGCTATCATGTGCACATAAAAAAACGATCGTTGAGTGATCGTTTTTCAGCAAACTAAATAATTATTTTTAATGTAATTGAATGAAAATTTATACTTGTGAAAGTGTATCGGTTAAGTTAATAAGGTCAGTTTTTATTTATCGTAAGCACTTAGGAAGTGTTTTGGAGCGTACCCACGAGAGTAGATAAACCCGGCATCGCGTGAAGGATAAGACACTGTGTCTGCCTTCGCAAGACTTGCTGAAGTAGCTAATAATAGAGTGACAGCTGAAGCTGCTGTTAAAACACTGATTTTAAGTTTCATTATAAAATCCTTTCAAAGATAATAAACTATTCTTGCACAGTGGTTAGTTCATTTTGTGCATACCATATTATATCATCAAAAGCTCATTCGAACAACATGTTTTTAATTTTAAACAAATATATAATTAATTAAATATCGCTTAAAATTAAAAAATGAGATTTAGTAACTTATTTAATAGTATACAATCCAATAACGACTGTCTAATTTGATCTATAGTTGAGCTAGTCGTGGATTTCACCAAAGATGTAGCAATAAAAAATCCCCTCCAGTTCCATTGCAATGATGACAATGGAACTGGAGGGGTATAAATAGTCTATATTTAAATGTGAATAAATTTTATTTTAAGAAGCGTTGTAGAAATTCCTTAGTTCTTTCTTGTGTTGGATTTTCGAAAAGTTGTTTAGGAGTACCCTGCTCTGCAATGATTCCTTTGTCCATGAAAATAACGCGGTCTGATACTTCTTTAGCAAATTCCATCTCGTGTGTCACAATTATCATTGTTAATCCAGATTTAGCTAGATCTTGCATTGTTTTAAGGACCTCACCAACCATTTCTGGATCCAAGGCTGAAGTTGGTTCATCAAAAAGTATAGCTTCTGGGTTAACAGAAAGTGCTCGGGCGATTGCGACACGTTGCTTTTGCCCACCTGATAATTGTTTTGGTTTAGCTTTCCAATATTGCTCAGTCATGCCAACAGCATTTAAGTTTTCTTTAGCAATCTTTTCAGCTTCTTGGCGTTCACGTTTTAGAACAGTAGTCTGTGCGACAATAGCATTCTCTAAGATGTTTAAATTTTCAAAGAGGTTAAAAGATTGAAAGACCATCCCAAGTTTTTCACGATAATTATTTAAATCATAACCTTTTTCAAGAACATTGTGACCGTGATATAAGATTTCTCCTCCACTTGGTTCTTCTAAGAGGTTAATAGAACGTAGGAAAGTTGATTTTCCTGATCCAGAAGAACCAATGATAGAAATAACTTCGCCTTTGTTGACCGAAAGCGAAATATCTTTTAACACTTCATTGCTTCCGTAAGATTTTTTCAAATGTTTAATTTCTAAAATAGCTTGTGTCATACCAACCTCCTAGACTTGTAATTGATTCGCACCGGTTGTGTAATTATCTGAATCAAAACGTTTTTCAATGTAACGTAAGATACGTGTTACGGTGAAGGTTAAGATGAAGTAAATAATCGCAATAATGGTGAATGTTTGGAAATATTGGTAGGTTTGTGTTGCAACAGTATTACCAGAGAAGTAGAGTTCGACAACAGAGATAACGTTCAGTACAGAGGTATCTTTGATATTGATAACAAACTCATTACCAGTAGCTGGGAGTATGTTACGTACAACTTGTGGTAGAACAATTTTTCGCATGGTTTGTCCGTGGGTGAAACCAAGTGCAGTTGCGGCTTCAAATTGTCCTTTATCGACAGAGAAAATACCACCACGCACAATTTCACTCATATAAGCACCAGTATTGATTGAAACAATAAATATAGCTGCTAGTGTACGGTCCAGCGAAACTCCAAAAGCTTGTGCTGTTCCGTAGTAGATAACCATCGATTGTACAATCATAGGTGTCCCGCGGAAGACCTCAATATAGATGTTAAGTAACCAACCTAATAATTTTTGTAAGGCAGCCTTTAACTTATTGTCAGATTTTGGTGCTGTACGGAAAACACCGATGAGAAGGCCGATAAATAATCCGACGATAGTTCCTACCATAGAAATTAGGAGGGTTGTAGCTGTTCCTCTGAGGAATTGAGAACCATTGTTTTTTAAAATAGTTGCCATCTGTTCAAAGAAGTTTGGTTTTCCATTTTTTTCTTTTTTAACGGATGGTTGTTCTTTAATCATCTTATCCATCAAGGCGATTTGTTTATCTCTAGAAATGCTTTCGAGAACTTGATTGACTTGATTAATACGATTGTCACCTTTACGCATCCCAACAGAAATATTTGTATCAGCATCAGATGTTTTAAACCCTTGGTGCAGTTCAATCATTTTTAATTTAGGATTAGCAGTTTGAGCGGAAGTTGCATCTGGACGTTCTGAAACATAGGCGTCTACAACACCAGATTCTACAGCTTGTCTTAATTGATTAAAGTCCCCCATGGCAACTTCTTTTTTGACACCATTGATTTGATCAATGAGGTTGTATAAGTAGACTCCTTGTTGGGCAGTTACTTTAGCATTTTTGAAATCACTAATATTTTTAGCATTAGTATATTTTCCTTCAGCGTTAACAACTAGAGTAGGTTCTGAAATGTAGTAAGGCTTTGAAAAATTAATTTCTTTTTTACGTTCTTCGGTAGGACTCATTCCTGCAATAATCATATCGAGTTTTCCAGAAGTTAGTGCTGGAACAAGGCCTTCCCATTTTGTTTTGACAACAACAACTTTTTTATTTAACTTTTTAGCTAACTTTTTAGCGACTTGTACATCATAACCATTAGCATATTGATCAGTTCCTTCAATAGGAACGGCACCATTTGTGTTATCATTTTGTGTCCAGTTGAAAGGAGCATAGGCTGCCTCCATACCGACACGTAGATATTCATCTGCTTGTATACTTGTCATACCTCCAAAGGTGATAAGCAAAGCAGTGAATAAACTTAGTAATATTTTTTTCATTCAACAGCCTCCGATAAGTTACTTCCTCCTATTTTACCGAAAAACAAGGTCGATTTCAATATCATTATCTTATTGAAAGCGATTAATTGTATTTTTATGTTAAAATGGTATACAAACAAAGGAGGGAGGATGATAATGAAGAAATGTTTTTTGGCTATTTGTTTAGCTCTTAGTTTTTTTATGGTTTCAGTTCAAGCAGATGAGGTGGACTATAACATTCCTCATTATGAGGGTAATCTAACTATTCACAATGATAATAGTGCTGATTTTACAGAGAAGGTTACTTACCAATTTGATTCGTCCTATAATGGACAGTATGTCACATTAGGTACGGCGGGTAAGTTACCTGACAATTTTGATATTAATAATAAGCCACAGGTTGAAGTTTCAATTAATGGTAAAGTAAGGAAAGTTAGTTACCAGATAGAAGATTTGGAGGATGGCTACCGTTTGAAAGTGTTTAATGGTGGTGAAGCAGGTGATACTGTTAAAGTCAATGTTCAGTGGAAACTAAAAAATGTTCTATTTATGCATAAGGATGTTGGTGAACTTAACTGGATTCCTATTAGCGACTGGGATAAAACATTAGAGAAAGTAGATTTTTGGATATCAACTGACAAAAAGGTTGCTCTTTCTCGTCTTTGGGGGCACTTGGGTTATCTTAAAACTCCTCCTAAAATAAGACAAAATAATAATCGTTACCATTTGACAGCTTTTAATGTAAACAAACGATTAGAATTTCATGGTTATTGGGATAGATCTTATTTTAATCTACCTACAAACAGTAAAAATAATTATAAGAAAAAAATTGAACATTAAGAGAAGATGATAGAGCGTCATGGTTTTATCCTAAGTTTCTTGTTAAGGATATTATTACCTTCATTCTTTATTATTGTGACACTATTCATCTCAATTAGGGTGTTCCTGTTTAGAAAAAAAGTTAATAAATACGGGCAATTCCCTAAGGATCATCATTTATATGAAGCACCTGAGGACCTTTCACCACTAGAGTTAACTCAAAGCATTTATAGTATGAGTTTTAAAAATTTTCAAGATGAGGAGAAGAAAACTCACCTTATCAGTCAAGAACAACTCATTCAGTCAATTCTATTAGACTTGATTGATAGAAAAGTATTGAATTATGATGATAACTTGTTATCTCTAGCTAACTTAGATAGAGCTTCTGATGCAGAAATAGATTTTATAGAGTTTGCTTTTGCGGATTCTACGAGTTTGAAGCCAGACCAACTCTTTTCTAATTACCAATTTAGTTATAAAGAAACACTACGTGAACTGAAAAAGCAGCACAAGGCTTCAGATCTGCAAACTCAAATGAGACGCCGAGGAAGTAATGCCTTATCAAGAATTACGCGTCTCACGAGGTTGATTTCTAAAGATAATATAAACTCTCTTAGAAGCAAGGGAATTTCATCACCTTATCGTAAAATGTCTTCAGAAGAGTCTAAAGAATTATCTAGGTTGAAAAGATTCAGTTACCTATCACCTCTTATTTCTTTTGTTGTTATAATTTATACGCTTTTTTTAAATTATTTTACCTATTTCTGTATCTATCTCTTATTGTTTGTTGTTATCCTGTTGTTGAATAAAATCATTTTTATGATGACAAGAAAAATAAGTAACGGTTATATTGTAACTGAAGATGGAGCAAGTCGTATCTACCAATGGACTAGTTTTAGGAACATGCTAAGGGATATCAAATCGTTTGATCGTTCAGAGTTAGAAAGTATCGTACTATGGAATCGAATATTGGTTTACGCTACTTTATTCGGCTACGCTGACCGTGTTGAGAAAGTACTCAGAGTGAACCAAATAGATATTCCAGAAAGATTTGCAAACATTGATAGTCATCGATTTGCGATTTCAGTCAATCAATCTAGTAATCATTTTTCAACGATAACTGAAGATGTTAGTCACGCTTCTAATTTTAGTGTTAATTCAGGCGGTTCTTCAGGTGGTTTCTCAGGCGGCGGAGGTGGCGGTGCCTTCTAATTTTCCAAAAGTATGGTATAATAAAGAAAAATTTATGGAGTTATTATGTTAATAATTGAATTACTCAAAGCCCTATTTTTAGGAGTCGTTGAGGGAGTGACAGAATGGTTACCTGTTTCTAGTACTGGCCATTTAATCTTGGTTCAAGAGTTTATGAAGTTGAACCAAAGCAAATCCTTTGTTGAAATGTTTAATATTGTTATACAACTTGGGGCAATTATGGCAGTTATTGTCATTTATTTTAAACGCCTTAACCCATTTCAGCCAGGTAAATCTGCTAGAGAAATTCGTTTAACTTGGCAATTATGGTTAAAAGTAGTGATAGCTTGTATTCCATCTATTTTAATTGCTTTACCATTTGATAATTGGTTTGAAGCTCATTTTAATTTCATGATCCCGATTGCAATAGCCCTAATCTTTTATGGTTTTGTCTTCATATGGGTTGAAAAACGTAATGCACACCTCAAACCACAGGTAACCGAATTGGCAAGTATGTCTTATAAGACAGCTTTCTTGATTGGATGCTTCCAGGTTCTCAGTATTGTTCCGGGAACCAGTCGTTCTGGAGCTACTATTTTAGGAGCAATTATTATTGGAACTAGTCGTTCGGTCGCTGCTGACTTTACTTTCTTCCTTGCCATCCCAACTATGTTTGGTTATAGTGGACTTAAGGCGGTTAAATACTTTTTAGATGGTAACGTCTTGAGTTTAGACCAATCTTTAATACTTTTAGTAGCAAGTCTGACAGCTTTCGTAGTTAGTTTATATGTTATTCGTTTCTTGACAGACTATGTCAAACGACACGATTTCACCATCTTTGGTAAGTATCGTATAGTCTTAGGAAGTTTACTCATCCTCTACTGGTTAGTTGTTCATTTATTCTAAAATATAACATAAAAAGCTGAGTATTCCTCAGCTTTTTAGCGTGTTAGGCTGCGAAAAATTGCTAAAAAATAGCTTTTTCGGTATAATAAGAAAACTGAATACTCGTATGAGGTGATGATATGGAAATGAAACAAATCAGTGAAACAACACTGAAAATTACAATTAGTATGGAAGATTTAGAAGATCGTGGTATGGAGCTGAAAGATTTCCTAATCCCTCAGGAGAAGACTGAGGAATTTTTCTATTCTGTCATGGATGAATTAGACTTGCCAGAAAACTTTAAAAATAGTGGTATGTTAAGTTTTCGAGTAACACCTAAAAAAGATCGCATTGATGTTTTTGTTACAAAGTCTGAATTAAGTAAAGATTTAAATTTAGAAGAATTAGCAGATTTGGGTGACATTTCAAAAATGTCTCCAGAAGACTTTTTTAAAACATTGGAACAATCGATGTTGGAAAAAGGGGATACGGATGCCCATGCCAAATTAGCAGAAATTGAAAATATGATGGATAAAGCAACTCAAGAAGTAGTTGAGGAAAATGTTTCTGAAGAACAACCTGAAAAGGAAGTAGAAACGATTGGATATGTTCACTATGTCTTTGATTTTGATAATATTGAAGCTGTAGTTCGATTTTCACAAACGATTGATTTTCCAATAGAAGCTTCTGAACTCTATAAAAATGGTAAAGGCTATCATATGACAATTTTGCTAGACTTGGAAAACCAACCAAGCTACTTTGCTAATTTGATGTACGCTCGAATGCTTGAACATGCTAATGTGGGCACAAAAACACGAGCTTACTTGAAAGAGCATAGTATTCAATTGATTCATGATGATGCTATTTCAAAATTACAAATGATTGAGATGGGATAAAATGATACCTTTTACAATTGAGTATATTTTTGTATTGATTGGAGCATTTTTATTATCAATCATTCTAACTCCTATTATTCGAGTTATATCTTTGAAGGTAGGAGCGGTTGATAAACCGAACGCTCGAAGAATCAACAAAGTACCAATGCCAAGTAGTGGTGGTTTAGCAATATTTCTCTCCTTTGTTGTAACAACATTATTTTTCATGCCAATGGCGGCCAGTAGACACTTTATAGAAGTCTCTTATTTTCACTACATTTTGCCTGTAATTATTGGCGGTCTCGTAGTTACAACAACAGGATTTATAGATGACATCTTTGAATTAAGACCTCGTTATAAAATGTTGGGAATTATTATTGCAGCTGTTATCATATGGAAATTTACACATTTTAGATTTGATAGTTTTAAGATTCCAATAGGTGGTCCACTCTTGGAGTTTGGTCCTATTTTAACTTTCTTTTTGACAGTTTTATGGATTATTTCAATCACTAATGCTATCAATCTGATTGATGGTCTAGATGGTCTAGTTAGTGGTGTTTCAATCATCAGTCTAGCAACGATGGCAGTGGTTTCTTATTTCTTTTTACCTAAAATAGATTTTTTTCTCACGCTAACTATTGTTATTTTAATCGCCTCAATAGTTGGTTTTTTCCCTTATAATTATCATCCAGCCATTATCTACCTAGGTGATGCTGGTGCCTTGTTTATAGGATTTATGATTGGTGTATTATCGCTTCAAGGTTTAAAAAACTCCACAGCTGTTGCAGTTATAACACCTGTCATTATTTTAGGAGTTCCTATTTTGGATACAGCTGTTGCTATTGTGAGGCGTAAATTATCAGGAAAAAAGATTTCTGAAGCTGATAAGATGCACCTGCATCACCGATTGCTATCTATGGGATTTACACATAGAGGAGCAGTTTTAGTTGTTTATGGTATTGCAATTATCTTTTCGCTTATCGCTTTGCTTTTAAATGTTTCTAGTCGTATTGGGGGAATTTTTCTTCTATTGGCGCTACTATTAGCAATGGAAATTTTTATAGAAGGTTTAAATATTTGGGGTGAGAATCGGACACCACTATTTAATCTCTTAAAGTTCATTGGTAACAGTGATTACAGACAAAGTGTTATTGCTAAATATAGCGATAAGCATCAAAAATAAAAGCCTGAAAAGGCTTTTTTAGTTTTAATCATTTAGATAGCAGTCACACCTCATTTTTGCTATAATTATTTAGAATATAATATCGGGTGAGTGCCCTATAATATCTTCTTTAAACCATAGAGAAATATCACATATTCTCTGTTAACCAAGAAAAGGAGTGTACAATGTCTGTACTTGAAATCAAAAATCTTCATGTTTCTATTGAAGATAAAGAAATTTTAAAAGGTCTTAATTTAACGTTGAAAACAGGAGAAATTGCTGCTATCATGGGTCCAAATGGTACTGGGAAGTCGACACTTTCAGCAGCTATTATGGGAAATCCTAATTATGAAGTTACAGCAGGTGAAATTCTTTTTGATGGTGAAGATATTTTAGAGCTAGAAGTGGATGAACGTGCTCGTTTGGGTCTATTTCTTGCCATGCAATACCCTTCAGAGGTTCCAGGGATTACTAATGCTGAATTTATCCGAGCAGCTATGAATGCGGGAAAGGCTGATGATGATAAAATTTCCATCCGCCAATTTATCACTAAGTTAGATGAAAAGATGGAACTACTTGGCATGAAAGAAGAAATGGCGGAACGTTATCTTAACGAAGGTTTTTCAGGTGGTGAGAAGAAGCGCAATGAAATTTTACAACTCCTAATGTTAGAGCCTAAGTTTGCCCTCTTGGATGAGATTGACTCTGGCCTTGATATTGATGCTCTTAAAGTGGTATCAAAGGGAGTCAATGAAATGCGTGGTGAAGGTTTTGGTGCTATGATTATTACACACTATCAACGCCTTTTGAATTACATTACACCAGATAAAGTACACGTTATGATGGACGGGAAGGTAGTATTGTCAGGAGGACCAGAATTAGCGGTTCGCCTTGAGAAAGAAGGTTATGCTCAAATCGCTGAAGAGCTTGGTTTAGAGTATAAAGAAGAAGTCTAATTTGTCACTTCAACTAGAAGAGAAAAGGAGTTACAAATGTCTAAAGAAGCTATATTAAATTTTTTACAAGCCAAAGGTGAGCCTACTTGGTTACAAGAATTACGACTAAAGGCTTTTGAAAAAATAGAAGAACTAGAATTACCAGTAATTGAACGTGTAAAATTTCATAGATGGAATTTAGGTGATGGAACTATTTTAGAGAATGACTATACAGCTAACATTCCAGATTTCACAGAGTTAGGAAACAATCCCAAGTTGGTTCAAATTGGGACCCAAACTGTCCTTGAACAAGTTCCTATGGAATTAATAGAGAAAGGCGTTGTCTTTACAGATTTCTATTCGGCTTTGGAAGAAATTCCAGAAGTCATAGAGCGCTACTTTGGGAAAGCACGTCCTTTTGAAGAAGATAGACTTGCTGCCTATCACACAGCTTACTTCAACAGTGGTGCAGTGCTTTATATTCCAGATAATGTTGAAATTACTCAACCAATCGAAGGTCTTTTTTATCAAGATAATCAATCTAAAGTACCATTTAATAAGCATATCCTTCTTATTGTTGGAAAGAATGCGAAAGTTAGTTACTTAGAGCGATTTGAGTCAATTGGTGATGGGACAGAACGAACAAGTGCTAATATTTCTGTAGAAGTAATTGCCCAAGCAGGTAGCCAAATTAAATTTGCTTCAATTGATCGCCTCGGAGAAAATGTGACAACGTTTATAAGTCGTCGTGGTCGTCACAGTAGCGATGCAACAATAGATTGGGCCCTTGGGGTGATGAATGAGGGCAATGTTGTTGCTGACTTTGATTCTGATTTAATTGGTGATGGAAGCCACGCTAATTTAAAAGTAGTTGCTGCCTCGTCAGGGCGTCAAGTTCAAGGAATTGATACGCGTGTTACAAACTACGGCTGTAATTCAGTAGGACATATTTTACAGCATGGGGTTATTTTAGAGCGTGGGACTCTTACTTTTAACGGTATCGGACATATTATAAAAGGTGCAAAGGGAGCAGACGCCCAACAAGAAAGCCGAGTTCTCATGTTATCAGACAAAGCACGTTCAGATGCTAATCCTATCCTTTTGATTGATGAAAATGATGTTACAGCTGGTCACGCAGCCTCAATTGGTCAGGTTGACCCAGAGGATTTATATTATTTGATGAGCCGTGGCTTGAACCAAAAAACAGCAGAGCAATTAGTTATTCGTGGATTTTTAGGAACAGTCATTGCTGAAATACCAGTAAAAGAAGTTCGCGATGAAATGATTGCCGTTATTGATACAAAACTAGAAAAACGTTAATATGACATTACTAGATAGTTATAAACTAAAGCAAGATTTCCCAATTTTAAATCAATTAGTTAATGATGAGCCGCTTATCTATTTAGATAATGCAGCAACGACACAAAAACCGAATCAAGTTTTAGAAACTTTGCGAGCTTACTACCAAAACGACAATGCAAATGTCCATCGTGGTGTTCATACTTTAGCAGAACGAGCGACTGCTCAGTACGAGACTGCTCGTGAAAAAGCAAGGCAGTTTTTAAATGCTAAATCAAGTAAAGAAATTTTATTCACACGTGGCACCACAACAGGATTAAATTGGGTAGCTAAGTTTGCCGAAAGTATTTTAGAACGAGGTGATGAGGTACTTATTTCCATTATGGAGCATCATTCTAATATTATCCCATGGCAACAAGCTTGTGAGAGAACTGGTGCTAAATTGGTTTATGCCTATCTAAAAGATGGTTCTTTAGATTTAGAAGATTTCTATAATAAATTATCCTCTAAAACTAAATTTGTTAGTTTGGCACATATCTCGAATGTACTTGGCTGTATTACACCAGTAAAAGCAATAGCAGAACGTGTGCATCAAGTTGGGGCATACATGGTTGTTGATGGAGCTCAATCAGCGCCACATATGGCGATTGATGTTCAAGACCTTGATTGTGATTTCTTCGCCTTATCTGGCCATAAGATGCTTGGTCCTACTGGTATTGGTGTTCTTTATGGGAAAGAAAGCATTTTGGATAAGATGCCACCTGTCGAATTTGGTGGTGAAATGATTGATTTTGTCTATGAGCAAAGTGCAACATGGAAGGAATTGCCCTGGAAGTTTGAAGCTGGAACGCCTAATATTGCTGGAGCGATCGCTTTTGGAGAAGCTTTAGATTATTTAACGGATGTTGGTATGGATGAGATTCATCAATATGAACAAAGTTTAGTTTCTTATGTGTTGCCTAAATTACAGGCTATCGATGGTTTAACTATTTACGGACCTAGTGATGCTGAATCTCATGTAGGCGTTATTGCCTTCAATTTAGAAGGTTTACACCCACATGATGTGGCAACTGCAATGGATTACGAAGGAGTGGCTGTTCGTGCAGGTCATCATTGTGCACAACCCCTTATTAATCATCTTGGTATCCATTCGGCGGTTCGAGCAAGTTTCTATTTCTATAATACCAAAGAGGATTGCGACAAATTGGTAGACGCTATCCAAAAAACTAAGGAGTTTTTCAATGGCACTCTCTAAATTAGATAACCTCTACATGGCAGTGGTAGCTGATCATTCAAAACACCCTCATCATCATGGATTTTTAGAAGGCGTTGAACAAGTGCAGTTAAATAATCCTACATGTGGAGATGTTATTTCCTTATCTGTTAAATTTGATGGAAATATTATTTCAGATATTGCATTTGCTGGTAATGGTTGTACAATTTCTACGGCTTCATCAAGCATGATGACAGATGCAGTTATTGGGAAAACAAAAGAAGAAGCATTGCAGCTTGCTGATGTATTCTCCAAAATGGTTCAAGGCGATCAAAATCCAAAACAAGAGAAACTTGGGGATGCAGAGTTTCTAGCTGGGGTATCAAAATTTCCACAACGTATCAAATGTGCTACGCTTTCGTGGAATGCTTTAAGAAAGGCTATTGAGAGAGATAATCAGGCAGAACTCTGACAACCATAGTTGAAGGAATTACATTTAAACAACTTTTACTGACATAAGGTAGTCTAGTAGAAGAATGTCTTAAATTTAAATATTAAAGAAAGGATAAGTATGTCCGAAATAAATGAAAAAGTAGAACCACAGCCAATAGATCTTGGGGAATATAAATTTGGATTTCATGACGATGTAAAGCCAATTTATTCTACGGGAAAAGGTCTAAATGAGGCTGTTATTCGTGAGTTATCTGCAGCTAAGGGTGAACCTGAGTGGATGTTGGACTTTCGTCTAAAATCCTTGGAAACGTTTAATAAAATGCCAATGCAGACCTGGGGAGCAGATTTATCAGATATTGATTTTGATGATATTATTTATTATCAAAAAGCATCTGATAAACCTGCGCGTGATTGGGATGATGTTCCAGAAAAAATCAAAGAAACTTTTGAAAGAATTGGGATTCCAGAAGCTGAAAGAGCTTATCTTGCAGGAGCATCAGCACAATATGAATCAGAAGTGGTTTATCATAATATGAAAGAAGAATATGATAAGCTGGGTATTGTTTTTACGGATACTGACTCTGCACTTAAAGAGTACCCAGAGCTATTCAAAAAATATTTTGCTAAACTTGTCCCTCCAACAGATAATAAATTAGCTGCTCTGAACTCTGCTGTATGGTCAGGTGGAACATTTATTTATGTCCCTAAAGGTGTTAAGGTGGATATTCCACTTCAAACTTACTTCCGTATTAATAATGAAAATACTGGACAATTTGAACGTACTCTCATTATTGTTGACGAGGGAGCAAGTGTTCACTACGTTGAAGGTTGTACCGCCCCAACTTATTCTTCAAATAGTTTACATGCAGCTATAGTTGAAATTTTTGCACTTGATGGAGCTTATATGCGCTATACGACTATTCAAAATTGGTCCGATAATGTCTATAATTTAGTGACAAAACGTGCTACCGCTAAAAAAGATGCAACAGTTGAGTGGATAGATGGAAATCTAGGTGCTAAAACAACAATGAAATACCCATCGGTTTACCTTGATGGTGAAGGAGCATGTGGCACGATGTTGTCTATTGCTTTTGCAAACAAAGGACAACACCAAGATACGGGTGCAAAGATGATTCATAATGCTCCCCATACTAGTTCATCCATTGTCTCTAAATCAATTGCTAAGGGTGGGGGAAAAGTTGATTATCGAGGTCAAGTGACATTTAATAAAGATTCCAAAAAATCAGTGTCACATATAGAATGTGACACCATATTGATGGATGATATTTCAAAATCAGATACCATACCGTTTAATGAGATTCATAATTCACAGGTTGCTTTAGAGCATGAAGCAAAGGTGTCTAAGATTTCTGAAGAGCAACTGTACTACTTGATGAGTCGAGGTTTATCTGAAGCTGAAGCAACAGAAATGATTGTTATGGGGTTTGTTGAGCCCTTTACGAAAGAATTACCAATGGAATATGCGGTAGAGTTAAATCGTTTAATTTCCTATGAAATGGAAGGTTCAGTTGGTTAATTGAAGATTTCAAGAGATAATAAAAAGCCCCTATGTTATTGATGAAGGGGGCTTTTATATTAGCACAGTTATTATCTAGAGCGCTTTATAAGTAATACTATCCCAGCTAAAAGACAAAGGATAGCGATGGTTCCCAGAACAATTAAAATAGATACAAAATGTGATTGAATAAATTGATCTGTTTTTGTCCACCACTGTTCTTTTGTTTGAGGCTGTTCTTGAATAGATTTGGTTTTGGTTTTAGTAACTTCTTTTTTAGGTTTAACGGCTTTTAATACAGGAGTTTTAGAAGAAATATTTTTAGCGTCTTTAAAACCTTTTTCTACAAGAGCGTTGACAAACGGATGACGATAGTACTCTCCGTCTTGGTCTGACCAATCGCCAACGCCTAAAATCACAGTTATCAAACGAGTATTCTGGCGTTTAGCTGTAACTAAGGCATTAAAAGCAGCGCTAGGGCTAGAACCAGTTTTTAAGCCATCTACTCCTTCTAATCCAAATTTAGCGCCGGGGGTAGAGTAGTTATAAGTTGTAAATGTTTCTTCATAAGGAGTTCCGACCATGGCCTTGACTTCAGGATATTTTGTATAGTTCAGTATATCAGGGTATTTTTTAAGGAAATGATAGGTTAAAATTGATAGATCACGTGCAGTCGTAACGTTAGTAGCATTGTTATCGTATTCTTTTGGGGAGTAAAGTCCATTAAAAGCACTTGCTACCGCCCCACTAGGGTTATAAAAGTGAGTTTTTGTCATATCGAGTTTCTTGGCGGTTTCATTGATTCGTTTAATGAAGGCGTCAGGATTGTTTTGTGATAAGTGGTTAGCAATCATAATAGTTGCTACATTAGATGACGGGACAGCCGTCATAGTAATCAGTTCACGAATAGGATAAGCAACCCCAGCATGAATATTGTTATTACTAATTTCATAAATCTTACTTATGGCTTGGTCTGTTTCTGTTGCAGTCACTGTGGTGTTGAGGCTTGTTTTTCCTTTAGCTAAGTCTTCAAATAGTAAATATAAAGTAAACATTTTAGACATGCTAGCGGGATCACGTTCTAAATCAGCGTTATCTTCCCACAAAATATGACCTTTATTGTCAATAACGATAGACGCTTTAGGTTTATTAATATCTTTAACATCATATCCGGCTTCTCGGGTAATTTGCATAATATCTTTATGTTCTTCAGCTTGCACAGAGTTTACACAAGTCAGGGATAATAAAATGCAGAGGAAAGATACGATTAATTTAGGCATAGGTAACTCCTGAAAACTTTTTATTAATATTATAACAAAAAATCACTAATAAAAAAGACATTTCATTAGTGATTTTTAATTTTATATATTCTCCTAAACCTAGCTAAAGAAACTGCTGTGCAGTAACTCCTTGTGTCAAAGGGAGATTACTATTAAAGTTTTTCGTTAACGTAGCGCACAAAATGATTCCACCACACTTTGAGGAAGAAACTGCGCTCAATACTATCTTTTGCCACTAAATGAACGCTAGGTTCCTTTATGAGATAGCCTTTTCCAACCTTATTAAGGTCAACGTAATAAGCTTTCCCTAGGTTCTCTTTTTTTGTAATAGGAGCAGTAAGCTCTTTTTTAAAGTTAATTTTTAACTGATTTTGTTTAGTGATATTTTTCTTCTGTGCTACTTTCAAATCGTTTTTAGCAACAGCGATAACCGATTGTTCTTTTCCGTCTCTCACACTTGCTTCTTTACCTTTATATGTAGCTCCTTTAGCTAATACAAGGTTAGGTTCGTAGGTGTTTGTGATATAGTTCAAGAGAGAGTTAGTTGCTGTAAAGCGAGCATATTTGTCTTTATCGGCCTTATCAGCATGCATAATAACAGTGAGTAGTCTCATTCCACTTTCAGTAGATGTAGCAATAAAAGATTGGCCAGCTAATTCCGTTGTCCCAGTTTTCAAACCTGTAATACCTGGTCTAAAGACAGGCATATCTGGTAGCATGTAGTTATAAGAATGCATAATATCTTTATCAAATTTAGCAACGGACTTACTAGTAATCTTAAGAATGGAAGGATATTCGTTGACCAAATGGTAGGCAACAATAGCAATATCACGTGCACTCATTTTATTTTCGTCGTTTTGTGACGATTTTGGATAAATGTGATTGCCTAACATACTATTATTTAAGCCAGAAGCATTGACTAGGTGGCTATCATGAATTCCCCACTTTTCCAATTGAGCAGTCATTTTATCAACAAATTTACTTTCAGTTCCTGAAATATGTTCAGCCAAAGCAATGGCTGCACTGTTAGCACTAGAAATCATGGCAGCGTCCACGAGCTGTTTAACAGTATAGCGCCTTTTTTCTAAAGGAACATTACTAGCATCAGATTCACGTGTTAGTTGATAAGGGTAGTCAGATATATTTACTTTGGTATTCCACTTGAGGTTACCGTTATCAATTTCTTTATAGACCATATAAACGGTCATTATTTTAGTCAAGGAAGCAATAGCAGCGGGTCTGTTAGCATCTTTTTCATACAAGATTTTTCCTGAATCTAAATCAACTGCCAAGGCATATTTAGCGGAAGCATTAAAAGATTCAGCAGAGATGGTTGGCATAAAAAAAATGCAACTAAGTAATAGAATAGAAGTAATAATTTTTTTCAAAATAACACCTTTAGAAATTTTTTAAACTTTGTCCTTCCTATTATACCATATCACTATACCATACTAGGAATTATTATTTTCAGATAATTGAATGAAGAAAACGTTTGTTATAAAAATGTAAAAAAATGTAAAAAAATGAAAGTTAAAAAATTATCTGAAAATTTTGCGTTTTTGTCTTTTCTTAAGAATTTTTTGTGGTATAATGTTAGTCACTAGATAAATGAATTAGGAGAACAAAGCTATGGCAAAACAGAAAAATAACTGGCGCCGTGTTGGAGTTGGTGTCCTTACACTTGCTTCAGTTGCGACTCTTGCTGCATGTGGAAGTAAATCAGCTTCCCAGGATTCTAATGGAGCGATTAATTGGGCTATTCCAACAGAAATCAATACACTAGATTTATCTAAAGTTACAGACACTTACTCAAATCTAGCTATTGGTAACTCTAGTAGTAATTTCCTTCGCTTAGATAAGGATGGAAAGACGAGACCAGATTTGGCTACTAAAGTTGATGTTTCAAAAGATGGTTTAACTTATACAGCTACATTACGTAAAGGCTTGAAGTGGTCAGATGGCAGTAAACTTACTGCAAAGGATTTTGTTTATTCATGGCAACGTTTAGTTGATCCTAAGACAGCTTCACAATATGCTTACCTTGCTGTTGAAGGGCATGTGCTTAATGCCGATAAAATCAACGAAGGACAAGAGAAAGACTTGAATAAGCTAGGTGTTAAGGCAGAAGGCGATGACAAAGTTGTTATTACTTTATCTAGTCCGTCTCCACAATTCATCTACTACCTTGCATTCACTAATTTCATGCCACAAAAACAAGAAGTTGTTGAAAAATATGGAAAAGATTACGCAACTACTTCAAAAAATACAGTTTACTCAGGACCATATACTGTTGAAGGTTGGAATGGTTCAAATGGTACTTTCACCCTGAAGAAAAACAAAAATTATTGGGACGCTAAAAATGTAAAAACAAAAGAAGTTCGCATCCAGACTGTTAAAAAACCAGATACCGCCGTTCAAATGTATAAACGTGGTGAATTAGATGCAGCTAATATCTCAAATACTTCTGCTATTTATCAAGCTAATAAAAATAATAAAGATGTCACAGATGTTCTAGAAGCGACCACTGCCTATATGCAATATAATACTACTGGTTCTGTGAAAGGGCTTGATAATGTTAAGATTCGTCGCGCCTTAAACTTAGCAACTAACCGTAAAGGAGTTGTTCAAGCAGCCGTTGATACAGGCTCAAAACCGGCAATTGCTTTTGCACCGACTGGTTTAGCCAAAACACCAGATGGAACTGATTTGGCAAAATATGTTGCCCCAGGTTATGAATATAATAAAACTGAAGCAGCAAAACTCTTTAAAGAAGGTTTGGCTGAATCAGGCTTGACTAAGCTAAAATTAACAATTACAGCAGATGCTGATGTTCCTGCTGCCAAAAACTCTGTTGACTATATCAAGTCTACTTGGGAAGCTGCTCTTCCAGGACTTACTGTTGAAGAAAAATTTGTAACCTTTAAACAACGCTTAGAAGACAGTAGAAAACAAAACTTTGATATCGTAGTTTCTGTTTGGGGTGGGGATTATCCAGAAGGGTCAACTTTCTACGGCCTCTTTAAGTCAGATTCACAAAATAACGATGGAAAATTTGCTAACAAGGACTATGACGCTGCTTATAACAAGGCAATTTCCGAAGATGCCTTAAAACCAGAAGAATCAGCAAAGGACTATAAAGAAGCAGAGAAAATTCTATTTGAGCAAGGCGCTTATAACCCACTCTACTTCCGTAGTGGTAAAGGTTTACAAAATCCAAAATTAAAAGGTGTTATTCGTAATACTACAGGTTTGTCAATAGACTTTACACATGCTTATAAAAAATAATTAAATTACTTTACACTAAACCTTTGCAAGAATTGGTAATTGCCAGTTCTTGCTTTTGGTTAAGTAAAGAAAGTGAAAGAGTTTGCTATTTTTAGCAATTCTAAGAAAAGGAAATGATATGATTAAATATATTTTAAAGCGTGTTGCTATTTTGTTAGTAACGCTATGGGTTGTCATAACCCTATCGTTCTTTCTGATGCAGATCCTTCCAGGAACACCCTACAATAATCCAAAACTCACTGAAGAAATGATCGCATTACTTAATAAACAGTATGGTTTAGACAAGCCTGTATGGCAACAATATTTGACTTACCTTTGGAATGTACTTCATGGTGACTTTGGAACGAGTTATCAATCAGTGAATCAGCCAGTATCACGTATGATTAGCTTGAGATTAGGAGTTTCAGTACATCTAGGTGTTCAGGCTCTCGTATTTGGTGTTTTAGGCGGTATTTTGGTAGGAGCTATTTCGGCACGTCATAAGAATGATAAAGTCGATGGTATCTTAAGTGTTATTGCAACGCTAGGGATTTCTATGCCTTCATTTATCATTGGTATTTTATTATTAGACTATTTTGGATTTAAGTGGAACTTGTTGCCTTTATCAGGTTGGGGGACTTTCTCTCAAACAATTTTACCTTCTTTAGCTCTAGGACTCCCTACATTAGCATCTGTTTCACGCTTCTTCCGTAGTGAAATGATTGAAACTTTAAATTCTGATTATGTGCAACTAGCTCGTTCAAAAGGTATGACAATTCGTCAAGTAACTCGAAAACATGCTTACCGTAATTCTATGATTCCAATTTTAACTCTAATCGGCCCTTTGGCGGCGGGTCTGTTAACTGGTTCTGCACTAATTGAACAGATCTTTTCGATTCCAGGAATTGGGCAGCAGTTTGTTACTTCGATTCCAACAAAAGACTATCCTGTTATTATGGGGACAACCATTGTTTATGCAGTAATGTTGATGGTTGCTATCTTGATAACAGACGTTGTTATTAGTATCGTAGACCCACGCGTTCGCTTGCAGTAAGGAGATGTTATGGCAGATAAAAACAGAACATTTAAACTTGTAGGTGCAGGATCTTCTAGCACACAAGAAAAAATTGAAAAGCCTGCTCTTTCGTTTATGCAAGATGCGTGGCGTCGCTTGAAAAAAAACAAGTTAGCAGTGGTTTCACTCTATTTATTAGCTCTTTTACTTACTTTTTCGTTAGCCTCAAATTTATTTGTAACTCAGAAGGATGCTAATGGGTTTGATTCAAAAAAAGTAACGACATATCGCAACTTACCACCTAAATTGAGTTCAAACCTTCCTTTTTGGAATGGTAGCATTAAGTACGCTGGAAATACAGAATCTACAGACGCTTATAAGTCTCAAAATGTCCCTGAAAAAGTTAAGTATGCTTTAGGTACAGATTCTCTAGGGAGAAGTGTTGCTAAGCGCATCATCGTAGGTATTCGAATTTCCTTACTTGTAGCTATTGCAGCTACATTCATTGATTTAATTATCGGTGTTACATACGGTCTTGTTTCAGGTTTTGCTGGAGGACGCCTTGATACATTAATGCAACGTATCGTAGAGGTAATTTCATCAATTCCAAACTTAGTTATCGTTACAATGTTAGGTTTGGTCCTTGGTAACGGTATTACGGCTATTATTATCTCTATTGCTTTTACCGGATGGACTTCTATGTCTCGTCAGGTAAGGAATTTAACCCTATCATATCGAGAAAGAGAGTTTGTGCTTGCTGCACGTTCACTTGGGGAAAGTCCGATTAAAATAGCTTTCAAACATATTTTACCTAACATTTCTGGTATTATCATTGTACAAATTATGATGACAATCCCAAGTGCTATTATGTATGAAGCAGTACTTTCAGCGATCAATTTAGGTGTTAAACCACCGACAGCTTCATTAGGATCATTGATTTCAGATGCACAAGAAAATTTACAATATTATCCATATCAAGTTATCTTGCCAGCTTTAGCATTGGTAATGATTTCATTGGCATTTATTTTGCTTGGTGATGGGTTGCGAGATGCTTTTGATCCAAAATCTAGCGATGAATAAGGAGGTATAATCATGGAAAAAGAAACTATTTTAAGTGTTAATAATCTTCATGTTGACTTCCACACATATGCTGGAGAAGTAAAAGCAATTCGTGATGTCAACTTTGAATTAAAAAAAGGTGAGACTCTTGCAATCGTTGGTGAATCTGGTTCAGGAAAATCTGTAACTACCAGAACTTTAATTGGTTTAAATGCTAAAAATTCAGAGATATCGGGGAATGTTCAATTTAAGGGGCGTAACCTTGTTGAACTATCAGAAGAAGAGTGGACTAAGGTACGCGGGAATGAGATTTCTATGATTTTCCAAGACCCTATGACTAGTTTGGATCCAACGATGAAAATTGGTATGCAAATAGCGGAGCCAATGATGATTCATCAAAAAATTTCAAAAAAGGATGCTTTAAAATTAGCTCTTGAGCTAATGAAAGATGTAGGTATCCCAAATGCTGAAGAGCATATTAATGATTACCCACATCAGTGGTCTGGAGGAATGCGCCAACGTGCGGTTATAGCGATTGCTTTAGCTGCTGATCCTGAAATTCTTATTGCTGATGAACCAACGACTGCTTTAGATGTAACAATTCAAGCACAAATTTTGAACTTAATGAAAAAAATTCAAGCAGAACGAGACTCCTCCATTGTTTTCATAACTCATGACTTAGGGGTCGTTGCAGGGATGGCAGACCGTGTAGCAGTTATGTATGCAGGGAAAATTGTTGAATTTGGGACTGTTGATGAAGTCTTTTATAATCCACAACATCCATATACTTGGGGATTGTTGAATTCAATGCCGACAACCGACACAGAATCAGGTAGTTTAGAGTCAATTCCGGGAACACCACCAGATTTGTTGAATCCACCTAAAGGAGATGCATTTGCAGCTCGTAATGAATTTGCATTAGATATTGATCATGAAGAAGAACCACCGTACTTCAAAGTTTCAGAAACACATTTCGCTGCTACATGGCTTTTAGATGAAAGATCACCTAAGGTGCTTCCTCCATTACCGATCCAAAAACGTTGGGAAAAATGGAACGAGATTGAAGGGAGGAAAGCCTAATGACTGAAAATCGAAAAAAATTAGTTGAAGTCAAAAATGTTTCTTTGACCTTCAATAAAGGAAAAGCTAATGAAGTGAGAGCAATTGATAATGTTAGTTTTGACATTTATGAAGGTGAAGTGTTTGGATTAGTTGGGGAATCTGGATCAGGAAAGACAACCGTTGGACGTTCAATTTTAAAACTTTATGATATTTCTGATGGAGAAATTACCTTTAATGGAGAAGTGATCTCACATCTGAAAGGTAAAGCATTACATAGTTTTCGTAAAGACGCTCAGATGATTTTTCAGGATCCTCAGGCTAGCTTAAACGGCCGTATGAAGATTCGTGATATCGTAGCAGAAGGTTTAGATATACATAAATTAGCTAAATCAAAATCAGATCGTGATAGTAAAGTTCAGGCCCTATTAGATCTTGTAGGGTTAAATAAAGATCATTTAACACGTTATCCGCATGAATTTTCAGGTGGACAACGACAACGTATCGGGATTGCACGTGCTTTAGCAGTAGAGCCTAAATTTATCATTGCTGATGAACCAATATCTGCCTTAGATGTTTCAATCCAAGCACAAGTTGTTAATTTAATGCAAAAATTGCAAAGAGAACAAGGATTGACTTATTTGTTTATCGCACATGATTTGTCTATGGTAAAATACATTTCAGATCGTATCGGTGTTATGCATTGGGGAAAACTGTTAGAAGTTGGGACATCTGATGATGTTTATAACAATCCAATCCACCCCTATACGAAGAGTCTATTATCAGCTATTCCAGAACCAGATCCGGAGAGTGAACGTCAACGTGTTCACCAGCCGTATAATCCAGCTATTGAGCAAGACGGACAAGAACGTCAAATGCACGAGATTACCCCTTGTCATTTTGTTTTATCTACACCCCAAGAAGCTGAAGAATATAAAAAACAAATATTATAAAAGATGGCTAGCCCATCTTTTATTTTTTTACTAATAAAATAAATTTAGGTATGGAATTTTAAACTCTATGTTATTGGTGTTAGCCAACAGGAAACTTTTTTCAGAAAATGTAGAAAAAAGTATGAAAAAAG
>NZ_KV806597.1:0-1064 GCF_001811765.1 Streptococcus sp. HMSC076H09
TGAATAGGTTACACTAAACTAGACAGAAATTATAAAGTGTTCTACACTTAAAAAAAAACTGGAGAAAAACCATGTCTAGAAAAGTACGTCGTCACTTCACCGATGATTTTAAGCAACAAATTGTTGACCTTTACAATGTTGGTAGAAAGCGTAGCAGTCTCATCAAGGAATATGAGCTAACCCCTTCCACCTTCGATAAGTGGGTTAGACAAGCCAAAACAACTGGTTCATTCAAGTCTGTTGATAATCTGACAGATGAACAGCGGGAGCTAATTGAACTCAGAAAACACAATAAAGAACTCGAAATGCAATTAGATATCCTAAAGCAAGCAGCGGTGATTATGGCACAAAAAGGGAAATAATCACTGCTAATAAGGATAAATACAGCATTTCAAAGATGTGTCGCTGGCTGAATATGCCACGCTCAAGTTATTACTATCAAGCCGTGGAGTCAGTATCTGAAACGGAGTTTGAAGAAACTATTAAAAGAATTTTTCTCGATAGCGAGTCTAGATACGGATCCAGAAAAATCAAAATATGCTTGAATAACGAAGGTATCACACTTTCACGTCGTCGGATTCGACGCATTATGAAGCGACTCAATTTGGTTTCTGTTTATCAGAAAGCCACCTTCAAACCACATTCTAGAGGCAAGAATGAAGCCCCTATTCCCAACCACTTAGACAGGCAATTTAAGCAAGAAAGACCACTACAAGCCTTAGTCACTGACTTAACCTATGTTCGTGTAGGCAATCGTTGGGCTTATGTTTGCCTCATCATTGACCTATACAACCGTGAAATCATCGGCCTGTCTCTTGGTTGGCACAAGACCGCTGAACTCGTTAAGCAAGCCATACAAAGCATCCCTTACGCCCTGACCAAAGTCAAGATGTTCCATTCAGATCGTGGCAAAGAGTTTGATAATCAGTTAATTGATGAAATATTGGAAGCCTTTGGAATCACACGTTCGCTTAGTCAGGCTGGTTGTCCTTATGACAATGCCGTAGCTGAAAGTACGTATCGTGCTTTCAAAATTGAATTTGTTTATCAAGAAACCTTTCAAT